>CANQCS010000176.1 GCA_947589745.1 uncultured Oscillospiraceae bacterium | reverse complement strand
TCGTCGTAGCCCACGTATCCCGGAGGCGCGCCCACCAGACGGCTGACGGAGTGCTTCTCCATGTACTCCGACATGTCGATGCGGACGATGTTCCGCTCGTCGTCAAAGAGGGATTGGGCCAGCGTCTTGGCCAGCTCCGTCTTGCCCACGCCGGTGGGGCCCAGGAAGATGAAAGACCCGATGGGCCGGTTCTCATCCTTCAGCCCCGCACGGCCCCGGAGGATGGCCTCGCTGACGGCGGTGACGGCCTCGTCCTGGCCGATGACCCGGCGGTGCAGGATCTCCGGCAGCCGCAGCAGCTTCTCCTTCTCGCTCTCCACCAGCTTGCTCACCGGGATGCCGGTCCACTTGCTGACCACCTCGGCAATCTCCTCCTCGGTGACCTCCTCTTTCAGCAGGCGGTCGCCGCCCTTGGCCTCGGCGCGGCGGCGCTCCTCCTCCAGCTGCTTCTCCAGTCCCGGCAGGACGCCGAATTTCAGCTCCGCCATCTTGGCCAGGTCGTAGTTCCGCTCGGCCTCCTCCATCTTGTGGTGAGTGTCCTCAATCTCCTGCTTGAGCCGCTTGATGCCGGCGATGGACTGCTTCTCCGTCTCCCACTGGGCCCGCATGGCGTCGCTGCGGGCTTTCAGCTCCGCCAGCTCCTCGTCGATGTGGGCCATGCGGTTCTTGGACCCGGCATCCTCCTCCTTGCCCAGGGCCTGCTTCTCGATCTCCAGCTGCATGATCTTCCGGCTGATCTCGTCCAGCTCCGCCGGGAGGCTGTCGATCTCCATGCGGATCTTGCTGGCCGCCTCGTCCATCAGGTCGATGGCCTTGTCCGGCAGGAACCGGTCGGTGATGTACCGGTCGGACAGGGTGGCGCAGGCGATCAGGGCGCTGTCCGTGATGCGCACGCCGTGGTGGATCTCGAACCGCTCCTTGAGCCCCCGGAGGATGGAGATGGTGTCCTCCACCGTGGGCTGGTCGATGAGCACCTTCTGGAACCGGCGCTCCAGGGCGGCGTCCTTCTCGATGTACTTCCGGTACTCGTCCAGGGTGGTGGCGCCGATGCAGTGGAGCTCGCCCCGGGCCAGCTTGGGCTTCAGGAGGTTGCCGGCGTCCATGCTGCCCTCGGTGCGGCCGGCGCCCACGATGTTGTGGAGCTCGTCGATGAAGAGCAGGATGCGGCCCTCGCTCTGCTCGATCTCATTGAGGACCGCCTTCAGCCGCTCCTCGAACTCGCCCCGGTACTTGGCCCCGGCGATCAGCGCGCCCATGTCCAGGGCGAAGATGGTCTTGTCCTTCAGCCCCTCCGGCACGTCGCCGTTGAGGATCCGCTGGGCCAGGCCCTCCACCACGGCGGTCTTGCCAACGCCGGGCTCGCCGATGAGCACCGGGTTGTTCTTGGTCTTCCGGGACAGGATCTGGATGGTGTGACGGATCTCCGCGTCCCGGCCGATGACCGGGTCCAGCTTGCCCTGCCGGGCCTGCTCCACCAGGTCCCGGCCGTACTTGGACAGGGCCTCGTAGCTCTCCTCCGGGTTCTGGCTGGTGACCCGCTGGCTGCCCCGGACTTTGGTCAGGGCCTGGAGCAGCTTCTCCCGGTCCACGCCCCGCTGCTGCAGGATGCGGGCGCTGGGGGTGTTGGTCTCGTCCGCGATGGCCAGATACAGGTGCTCCACGGACACGTATTCATCCTTGAACTGCTTGGCGATGTCCTCCGCCGCCAGCAGCAGGCGGTTGTAGCGGCGGCTCATGTAGAGCTGGTCCGCCCCGGCCCCTGTGACCTTGGGCAGCTTGTCGATCTCCCGCTGGACCTCCCGGGCCATGGCCTCCACGTCCAGGCCCATGTAGGCCAGCAGCCGGGGCACCAGGCCGTCCTTCTGCCGCAGCAGGGCCAGATGCAGATGCTCGCCCTCCAGCTGCTGCTGGCCGTTGGCCACGGCAATGCTCTGGCTGTCGGCCACCGCCGACTGGGCGTTCTGGGTGTATTTCTCAAAATCCATTCTGATTCCTCCTTGTGCCGGCGCGGCGGAACGCCGCGCCCTCTGATTCTTTTCGAGAGGTATTGTACACCTGTTCGGCGGAAATGTAAAGAGGGAAATTAGCACTCTCGTTGATAGAGTGCTAATTTTCTGTGAACACACTGTAAACTTTGCGGGCCGCCATTTCTGTTCAGCCCGGCGGATTTCTCTGGACAAATGTGTCAAATTGCGGTACACTAGGGGCGAGGCTTTGGGCCTTATTTTGGAAGAAGCAAGGGAGAGGATTTTATGCTGGTACCTGTACTGTTATTTATTGTAGGTCTTCTGTGCCTGATCAAGGGCGGCGACTGGTTCGTGGACGGCGCCACTGGCCTGGCCCGGCGGTTCCATCTGCCGGAGCTGCTCATCGGCGCCACCGTGGTGTCCATCGGCACCACCCTGCCGGAGGTCATGGTCTCCACCGCCTCGGCCCTCACCGGCCACGGCGAGATCGCCTACGGCAACGCCATCGGCTCCGTCATCTGCAACACCGCCCTCATTGCCGCCATCACCATTGCCGTCCGGCCCGGGCGGGTGGACAAGGCGGCCCTGCGGACGCCGGTGCTCTTCTTTTTCACGGCGGCGGTCATCTACGCCGGCGTGGCCTACACCACCGGGTATTTCAGCCGCGTCATCGGCGTGGTGATGCTGGCCATGTTTGTGGTGTACATGGTGGTGACCGTCCGGCAGATGACCGGCAAGCCTCAGGCAGCCGCCGCCGGGGACGAGGAGGCGGAGGAGGAGATGTCCCTGCCCAAGTGCCTGATCCTTCTGGTGGTGGGCGCGGCGCTGATCGCCGTGGGCGCGGACCTGCTGGTGGACAACGGGACCCTCATCGCCCAGGCCCTGGGCGTGCCGGAGTCCGTCATCGCGCTGACCTTCGTGGCCCTGGGCACCTCCCTGCCGGAGCTGGTCACCGCCATCACCTCCCTGGCCAAGGGCCACGGGGCCCTGTCCCTGGGCAACGTCATCGGGGCCAACCTCTTTAACCTGGTGCTGGTCAGCGGCGTGTCCGTGACCCTGGCCCCCTTCCCCATCCCCCAGAGTTCCACCATCGCGGGAATGAACGCCTCCCTGGTAATGGACATCCCGGTGATGTTCGCGGTGATGCTGCTGCTGACGGTGCCGCCGCTGCGGAAGGGAAAGCTGTACCGGTTCCAGGGCATCCTGCTGCTGGCCATCTACGCGGCCTTCTGCGTCATCCAGTTTACCATGTGACCGGCTGTGGGGAAGGAGCGGCCTATGACGCTGATGATCGCATCGGACCTCCACGGGTCCGCGTATTACACGCAGAAGCTCCTGGACGCCTTCCGGCGGGAGGGGGCGGACCGGCTGCTGCTGCTGGGGGACTTTCTGGAGAACTACATGGGCGAGCCGCCCAGGCGGGATCTCCCCGACGTGGACGAGCAGCTCAACGCCCTGGCGGATAAGATCACCGCCGTCCGGGGCAACTGCGACGATGAGATCGACCAGCAGCTCCTGCGGTTCCCCATGATGGCGGACTATGTGGAGCTGGAGGTGGACGGCCTGCGGCTCTACGCCACCCACGGCCACCTGTGGAACGAGCGCTTCCCGCCCAAGCTGGCTGAGGGGGAGGTGCTGGTCCACGGGCACTTCCACATCCCCGCCTGGGCGGACCACGGCACGTGGTACTACGTGAACCCGGGCTCCGCCGCCCGACCCCGGATGGGGAGTGAGCGGGGCTATGTGATGCTCCGGGACAGGACCTTCACCTGGAAAACGCTGGACGGCGAGAGCTGGATGAGTCACTCGCCGGGGGAAGGCGGGCCGCAGTCAGAGGAATAAAATTGTATCATCGAACAGAAAAGAGGCCGCTGGATTTTACCGTCCAGCGGCCTCTTTTTGAGGTTGCATTATCTTCTGTTTCGTTCGTACAGAATTTGCAGGCCCCGCAGCATCAGGTCCTGCCGCAGGTGCAGGCTGCGGTTGCAGAACGGCGCGACGAAGGGGGAGAGGCCGCCGGTCAGCACGGCGGTGACCGGCTGTCCCAGTTCCCGCTCCACCCGGTCCACGAGGCCGTCCACCATGGCGGCGGCGCCGTAGACCGCGCCAGAGCGCATACACTCCTCCGTGTTCACCCCGATCAGGGCCCGGGGAGCGTCAAAGTCGATGTGGGGCAGCTGGGCCGCCCGGGCGGTGAGGGAGTCCACTGCCACCCGGAGGCCCGGCATGATCATGCCGCCGATGTAGTCCCCCGCCGGGTCGATCACCGAGAGGGTCGTGGCCGTGCCCATGTCGATGATGACCAGGGGGGCCGGGTACAGCGCCTTGGCGCCCACGGCGTCCACGATGCGGTCGGTGCCCAGGCGCTCAGGCCGCTCCACCCGGAGGGCCATGCCGGTGTCCATCTCCGCGGTGACCACCAGCATCCGCTTGCCGGTGACCAGCTCCACCGCGTCCGCGATCACCTGCCGCAGCACCGGCACCACCGAGGTGAGAATGCCGCCCTCGATGTCCCAGATGGACACGCCCCGCAGGTCGAACATGTCCTGGAAGATCAGGGCGTACTCGTCCTCGGTCTTGCCCCGGTCGGTGGCGCACCGGGCGGAGAAGACCAGCTCCCCCGCCTCCAGGACGCCTACCACGATATGACTGTTTCCCACATCGACCGCCAAGATCATGCCGCCTGCGTACCTCTCTGTTTTCCGAGTTTTCCGCCCAGCGCGTGGGCCACGCCCTTGGCGATGCCGCCGCCGACCACCAGGCCCACCACGGCCTCCACAAGGCCCTGGACGCCCACGGACAGGATCACGAACATCAGCGGGCCCGTGGCCCCAAGGACGGCCACCCGCTCCTGGACATAGGCCGTCTGGTAGAACACCAGCACGATATAGCCCATGAAGAGCAGGGTATTGAGAAGGGGCGTACAGAGGCCGCCCAGGAAATAGCAAACCGTATCGGTCCGGTCCAGCTTCCGGAACGCCTGGAATACCAGCCCGGCCAGAACGCCCATCAGTACCCGCATCCCTACGCAGAGGATGACGGTGTGGACGGGGCTCACCAGGAAGAAGGCGTTGGTCATGAGAGAGCGGCCGGTGATGGCGTCATAGAGGCTGGTGCAGCCGAAGACCAGGCCCAGCACACCGCCCGCCGCCGGTCCCAGCAGCATGGCGCCCACCGCGATGGGCACCGTGGCGAAGGACATGACCAGAGGCCCTACCGGGATGCTGGTCAGGCCCGTGGCCCGCATGGCGAGCTCGATCGCCACCACTAGGGCCAGTTCCGTGAGATAGCGCAGATTCCCTTTTTTCATGTGAAGTTACCTCCTTGCTGCCGTTCCCAGGGATCAGGATACAGCGCAATGTTTTGTGGCCGGTGCTCCGCGTCCTTTCCTCCCTGCCGCCCGGATGGGGTGCGGCGGGATGGGGCGGAGGCCAACGGTACACATTATAGTGCCTTGCTCCACGAAATGCAATTGTTTTTTTGCTTTTTTTGTGGTATCATCCTGTCAAACGGACTGATATCTGGAGGAATGTTTA
>CANQCS010000175.1 GCA_947589745.1 uncultured Oscillospiraceae bacterium | reverse complement strand
CTCCGCCATAGACGCACTACCGCCGTTGACCGTCATGTAATGCCTCCGCCCCACCTCCTCCAGATCTGAAAAGTCTGCGATGACCGTGACCTTCTGGCAGCAGAAGGTCAGGTTGATGAGGCTCTCGATGTCTCGCCCATATTTGGAGGCCGCAGCCTCGAATTGCTGCGCCTCGTACACGTCGAAGCTGTCCAGCCTCTTGGCCAGGTAGTCCAGCTCGTCCACATTGACCGTCTGACCCTCCAGGCGTTTCAGGGGCCTGCAGTCACCGCTCATCCCCTCCACCCGGCAGTCCCGCCGCACCGCGTCCCCGGCCTCCAGCACATCCAGCTTATCCAGGACGCGATCATACTCATCCGCCGGGATGGGGAACGGCACGGTGAGGCTCCCGTATTCCGGGTGGACTGGGTTACTGAGCTGCGCTTGAAACTGGATCATATAAGTGCCTCCTCCTCCCGCATCATCAGGACATACCGGCCATACCGCTCGATGAGCCTGGCGTTGACGATGTGCCGCAGGGTATCTGCCTCGACCAGGTCCTCGTTCGCCAGATCTTCCGGCGAGACCGCGGTCCTTCTCCGCTGTATGCCCCTAGCCGTCCGGTACAGCACCGTCTCCTGGAGGCCCATCTCCTGCTCAAAGAAGGGCGACAGAGAGAAAGTGCCCTTTTTGAGGGAGATCTCTGTCCGCTGCCACAGCGTTCCCTTTGCGGTGAGTAGGTACAGGACCGCCAGGGTAGAGGGGGAGATCCCTTCCCCGCCCGGGTGCCCGGCCCTGCGCAGGTAGCGGCCCAGCCGCGTTCGGTGCTCCGGGGCCCAGCTGAATGCCGGGACCCGCTCCGTCTCCCGTTTGATCCGCTCCCAAAGCACAGAGGAAGAGTCGTTCTGAAAGCATCTCCTGACCAGCTCCTGGTAGGACAGGGCGCCGGTCTCCAGCTCCGAGACCTCGCTGGGGCAGGGCTGGCGGCGCTCTCCCCGGCAGCGGCGGCAGCTCACATCTGTCGGGCTGTACCGAAGCCGGCAGAGTCTGGCGCCACCGGCCATGGGAGGCGGTGTCCTTCCCGTCCGTATCATCTCCCGCTCCATACCGGCCAAGTCCGTGTTCCCCATAAAATAGTTGCCCATACTGCTCCTTTCCGGGGCCGTGTCCCGGAAAGTAAAAAAGGGGCCGTGCCCCTCCCGGAACACGGCCCCACAAGTTTATTTGATAGTTGACGCTTCTACATCAGTAAAGTCTGCCCATGCTGCTCACCTTCCAGCTCCTGATCTTCCTGGGCAGACTTGTATACCCTCTCGTCCACGTCAGGGACGATGCTCTCGATCCCCACCGCCACGCTCTCCAGAATTTCCCGCCGGGCATCTGTGATAGGGTGATCGCTTTCCAGGGCCTCTAGGATACTGCGGTAGACTTCGGTGAGCTGTTCCGGGGTGAAGATCTGCTCCTTCCGGACCAGACCGGAACGGACCGCCAGGTCTTGCTTGGCGCCTTTGTAGTTCTCCATGAAATAATGCCCGTTATCGACGCTGCTGTGGTCCCGGTCCCAGTTCCAGGTCACGAAGTTCGCACCGAACCGGGTCATTCGGCAAGCCAGGACCACGTCGTTGAACTCACCCAGCAGTTTGAAGCCGCTCTCCAGCCCACTGGCCTTCAGGTCCGGTGCCTGCTCCATGAGCCTCATATACTCCGTGACCGTCATAGTCACGGAGGTGGCCTCTGCCAAGGCATCGTCCAGGTCAAAGTCGCTGACGGTCTGGCTGTCATAGCGGACCACTCCGTCTGCGCTGATCCGGCAGAGGGGCTGGCCGTTCCACTTCACCGGAAGGAGGCCGTTTTCTTCTGTCTGCACAGTGAAGCCCTTGCGTTTCAGCGCGATAGCGATCTCCGAGAGGTAGGCTCTCTGCTGTTCTCCTGTTCTTCGCATATTTGACCTCCTCAGGCTGGCGCCCTTTATCATAATTTTGGGGTGAAATGAAAAAGGGCGCCGGCTTCCTGGTCGTGCAAGACCAACAAACCGGCGCTCTTTTGAAACCACCATCATTCACAATAGATAGGGATGCGAACTGTTTGGCTAAGAAGGTATGCTGTAGAGAATATTTTATTAATACTTCATCTTGCACATACAAGGGGAATGCGGTATAATTTGTATGTAAAGGCCTATTATTCTCATAAAAGGAGATGTTTTTATGAAAATCGGAGTAATTCATCTCAGCGATCTTCACATATCAAACCATACAGTAATCCATATGGAAAAAGTTAATGCAGTATTAAAATCTTTGCAAGTATTGCAGCCATTTGATGGAATTATTCTTGCGTTTTCCGGAGATATTGCTGGGCATGGACAGGAAAATGAGTACAAATTTGCGTCTCAGTTCATTGGGGCATTGTATGACGGAATCGTGCAAAAATATGGAATCAAACAGGATAACGTAAAAGTCCTTGTTGCACCGGGAAATCACGATATGAACCGAGCGATCTCGCCTCAAGTTGAGCGGGATAAAGTAGAAAAGTGGTATTATTCTGGAAATATTGGATCTCATGTTGCCGACGAGATAGCCCGAATGCAGGATTTCTATGTGTTTGCTGATTATGAAAAATGTTTTTTTGTTAATGAGCCGCAGCCCTTCACCAGAAAAGTATTAACATTCATAAATAATGTGGGAGAAAAGTATTACGTTGAAGCTAATATTTTCAATAGTGCGTTATTTTCAAGTGAGGATGATACTGGAATTCATCATATGCCAGAGCGGATATACGGTTTCATGAATATGTGGTCGCCTGCACAGTTTTCGATTTCTATTATGCATCATTCCCCTGAATGGTTTTGGCCAGATGAAAAAGTACGGTTGCAAGAAGAAATATACAAGAGAAGCAATTTGGTCTTTTATGGACATGAACACTATGAGTCGGTTAAACGCACAATATTAAATAATGGAAAGCTAACATTTGTTCAAGCTGGTGGAGCTTGGTGGGAGCCTGAAAATGAATTTGAAAATAGTGCCTACTATATTGGCCTATTTGACACTGAAACGCGAAAATATCAGCAGTATTGTTTTGAGTGGAATTCTAGTAGAAAGTTTTATGAGCACAAAGATTTAGTTGAAGAAATTCTACCTAATAAATATGTAAGCAGCGCAGAACTAACACCGGTAGCAGATTATATAAAGAGTTTGCTTGCTGAAGTCAAGTTAAATGTATGCTCTGACTTTACGAATTACTTTGTTTTTCCCTCACTTCAGCCCATTGAATCTGGGGAATATGATATTGATGGTGAATTAGAAAGCGAGGAGGAATTAATTAAAATTATTGAAGAAACGCCTCAGATTATGATTATTGGAGATCATAATTCCGGGAAAAGCACGTTATTAAGGCATTTGTTTTTGCAGCTAGCAAATAATTATACAGTGCTCTTGTGCGAAATTCCAGACATTTCAGGAAAAAAGCAACACAATATCATTAGAGAGGTATTTGCAAAAATATATGGTCCTGATCCGGTGAATTTTCATTTGTTTGAGCAACAAGATATAAGTAAAAAAATAATTTTGATTGATGATACCAATGAAATAGAACCTGAGCATCTGGCAAAACTTTTACCTGGATTGCAAGCTCATTTTTCACATATTGTTATGACTAGCAAGAAAGATACAACTTTCGATATACAAGAACAAGTATCTTCAATGCTTGATTTGAACCATTCTATATGTCAATTATCCATATCAAAATTTTATGCAGATAAAAGACGCAATCTAATTGACAGATTAGTCGCGCAATTAAATGACAGTCCTAAGATAAGTAATGAAACCCTTAGTTATAAAATCGACAAGTCTTTGGATTTACAGAACTTGAATTTTAAGTTGGAGCCAGGGTTTATAGTTGAATTTACAGCCTACTATTGCAACCACATAAACGAACTTCGCAGTGAGGATGTTAATGTCTTTAGCAAAGTGTTTGAGGCATCTATTGAACTTGCAATTCAGCCCTATATTATTCGTGAGACTGTTGGTCAGATTAAGACTGCCTTAAGTGAAGTGGCCTACTATATACATTTTCACAAGGAATACCCTATTTCTGAAGATAAAATAGATTCTGTTGTTCAGTTATATGCACAAAAATATGATGAACAAATTACCACTGCCCGATTTACACAAATTGTTACGAAAGCTAAAATTTTGCGAAAGAGCAATGCAAATCTTAAGTATAGCTTTAGAAATAAGGATTATTTGGCATACTTTGTTGCCTCTGCGTTGTCTCGCCATTTCAACGAGGATGATCCAAATGCCGAAGAAGATTTGGCTCAAGTAGTCAGTAAATCATGTTTTTCGATAAATTCTACTATCCTCAAATATATTGCATATTCGACTGAAAATATTAAAATTATCAAGTTACTTCTTGCGCAAGCTGTTGAGTATGTAAAAGATTGGGGAATTTATGACATGGACAAAAAACAATTCAACTATCTCAAGACTATAACAGAAAGTTCATCTAAAGCCTTGACAGGAGGCGAAAAAGCAAGAGAAGTTAGTAAGAAAGTTGAATCTGAAAAAGCGTTGGAAGAAAAAGAAACTGAAACAATTGCTACAATTGGAATCTATGACTACGATGAAGATGATGTTTGGAAAGTTAACAATCAATTAATCCGCGCTACTTTGCAAATGCAAGTGATCGCAAGTTCACTTCCTACTTTTAGTCATATTATGCTAGGGGACATAAAACGGGAACTTATTATGGCGCTCTATACAATGCCGAATAAGATTTTCTATCAATGGGGTTCTGTGGTTGATGATACTATTCATGATATGATAAAAGAGTTTTCGGAACAGCGGATTAAAGAAGGTCAAGAACCTGTATCGGAAGATGATGTAAGAAAGATACGCGGTGCTATGCAAAAAATGTCAACAAATCTGTTGCTTAATCTTTATTATTCAGTAGCACGTCATTCGGCGACCCTAGCAACCATTCACAATATATGTCGTCTAGATGGAGAAAGGAATTCAAACCAACGGCTTGAACAATTAATGTTCTATGAGGAAGTGGACGACTGGGCAACATTTATAAAGGAGGCAGAAGCTCTTTACAATGAAACCAAAATTCCAATGGTTAAAAATATGGTCAAATCAATGGTTTATCACATTCTTGTTTGGTCCCCCACTTTACCATCACAAAAAAGGCATCATTTGATGGATACATTCAAATTTAAAAAAGCTGCAAAATTGTATTTGGTTTGATGGTAAAATAAATGACAGATACCATATTGGTCCTGCCCCAATTGGCCATTTTATGCCCCTTAAGATGATGGCCTAACTTAAGTGCATATGTTTGCATGTCATCTCGCCACGCTGATGGTATCTGTCACAGATAGTTTATCCATGAGACCTGGAAAATATAACCTCTTACTCTTTGACTACACTAAAATTGGCACTTAAACCTATGTTATTCTTCATAAATCCTTATATGGTTATCCCTTTGAATCAGCAGGAATAGAAAGAGCAATAGCGACAAGGAGGCGCTCGGGGAGAGCGGCAGGGA
>CANQCS010000174.1 GCA_947589745.1 uncultured Oscillospiraceae bacterium | reverse complement strand
AAAAATAATTTGGTAGCGGGTTTTGGCGGGGTGGTAGCAGTTGCTCAGATTACGTTAACTGATATCGTTATAGATTGTGGAATTGCAGGGGGTGTGGGGTTTAATACTTTGGTAGCGTGGTGGTAGCAGGTTCATGGAAAGTTTACAATTTAGTTTTGAATTTTAAGTAAATTGAGATTGTTTTTTGGTATTTATGGAATTGGAATTGGGATAAATAGAACTTTGACAATTCGGTTGACGTAACAACTTTTCTGGCAAAAAAATTACCCTCTACCGGATTTTATCCGATAGAGGGTAAACTGCGTTTTTATACAGCTAACTCAAATTCATACCAAGTATATTCTCTCTCGTGGATAATCGCCCAGGTATACGGATACGCCTCACACTCTGCCCATGTCAAATACCTGAAATAGAACTCTACCTCCAGGTGGCAGGGAATGATATCCAAAATAATATCCCGGATCTGCTCAAATCCCTCCGGGATTCCCGCAACATTGGGGAAGATGACCCGGACATAACCAAACTTCTCCTTTTCCTGGACAACGGCCTTGACGCCGCAGCCGGATAACGTGTCATTAATGGCTCCCAGGGTAAAGCAGCTCCCGTCGATCCGCAGCAGGGCCGCAATGGCGGCTCTGCGCAGCTCGGTGGAATAGTGGACCGGAGTGCGGGCAAAAAGCGCCTCCATGCGGTCCAGGCCCTCCCCCTCCGCAGTGGCCAGCGAGCTTTCCTGTTCTGCGTAGGCCATCTGGCTGCTAAGCGTATCCAGACCGCTGCCGAGGGCCTCCAGCTCGCTCCCGCTGAGGCTCCCCGGGGACAGGTCATAGACGCCCAGAGGTCTCATCAGTGCTTTCAGATAATCGCAGTAACCCACGTCAGCTCCCCCATTCCGTGATCGTCACCGTCCCCAGAGTGGGCAGGGTGGTGGGACTGGGCTCCACATCCGCAGCCGGCGACGTGATGCGGTAATTCGCCACGCTGTCCAGGTCGTAGAGCAGATTGCCCAGATAGGCCAGCGTCACGCCTTTGCCCAGCAGGACTCCGGTAAACGCCCCGCGCAGGGCCGCGTCCGCCGCAGCTTTCGCGTCGGAAAAAGTGAATCCGGCGGCGTTTTTGAGCGAAACGGATATGTTGACCGGGGCGGGTTCAGGCGCCAGGACCTGAAGGTCCACGGAGATCTCTCGCTTTTCCTGAAGATAGTTTTTGATTTTGCCGAGAAGCTCCGCATCGGGAATACCGGCGTCCGTAGCCACGTACAGGTCCACTGTGCCCACACCCCTCGGGCGGCCCACCGCCGAGGCGGCAGCCACGCCGGTATAGGACAGCGCGGTCTGCTCATAGTAGGCGGCGTTCGCGCCGTTGGGGAGGCGGCGGTAGGTGTCCAGGAGCCGCGAGCGCAGGGCCTCATCGCTCTCTTCGTCATCGCCACCGCTGAACGCTTCCGGATTGGTGCAGCCCTTGATGCCCACGGGCATCGCCGCCATAATAGTGATCGTGCCGGCGGCGGCATTGCCGGCCTTGCCGGGTTCCACGGCCACGGCGGGCACGTCCACATGAAGGCTTCCGGCTTGCAGCACCGCGTCCTCCGTGGTCGTGAAGCGGATCCCCGCGCTAGTCATACATACCGTGCCTGACCGGATGGTCAGATCGCTCTCCAGCGCGGCGGGTACGCCGAACCGCAGAGTGCCCACGGCACAGGTGGCCACGCCGCGGGTGATGCCGCGCAGCTGGGCGTGCTGGTCCAGATAGGTCCCCTGCGCGGTCTGCGGAAAGCTCTGCTCCAGCAGCCACTGGGCCTCATGGTACAGGCTCTGGATCTGTGCCGCCGCGGCATAGAGGCGGGCAGACAGGTCGCAGGAGGCGTGGGGCAGATAGCCGCTAGCCTCCGCGAAGACCGACAGCATCTCCTCATAGATCTCGTCAATATTCTTTTCCGTGGTTCATTCCTCCCTCACAGGGTCAGGACGGCAGACAGCTCCGTCCCCTCGTAATCCATATGGATTGCCAGCTCGATACGTCCCTCTCCGGCGGGGTTCAGCGCCAGATCCGTGATGCTAACGTCCTCCTCCGAGAGCGCCTCCGCCGCATACTGCCATGCGGCGGAGAGCCTTTCGGAAGGACGCTCCCTCCCCAGCAGATACAGCCGGCTCCCCAACTGAGGCAGAAAGGGGAATTGCCCCCGATGGGCGGTCAGCCGGAAGAGCACCCGCTCCAGCAGGGCGTCCGCGCCGGAGCATCGGACGATCCCGCCCAGGCCGTCCGGGATATAGTCGCCATTGGACAATTTGGGTTCCATCGTTTTCCTCCTGAACGCTTTTTATATGGACCTGCCGTTGACAAGGAGCGCGCCGGTGATGCTGACGGTTCCCGTCACGGTCAGATCCCCCTTGACCGACAGCGGCCCTTCCACACAGATGCTGCCGTCTTTCCGTAAATAGATCGACGCGCCTCCGGCGGAATACAGGAACAGCTCTCCTGGCGCCATTCCCTCCGGCGCGGCGGAAGCGGTCCCAGCCGCCACTACGCATTGCTCCTGGCCTCCGGCGCCTCCCTTGAGCACCAGTACGATATCTCCGGCCGCCGGCTGCCAGACGACGCCGCCCGGAGCGAATATCTCCAGGTCGCGCTGTTCCCCGCGGGTCATAACGGATGCGCTGCCGCCGCCGATGGTGGTCACTCCCATGTCGGCAGCAGTATTCTCCTGCTCCGCCGCGTGGCGGAGGGAGAGAGATTTTGATAGCCACATATGTTTCACCTCACACTCAGCGTCAGCTCGGTGCGTTCCCCGCCGCTGTCCATACAGCTGCGGGCCTCCACCACCTCATAGACTGCGGACAGGCCCAGACGGCTCAACTGGAGGCTCACCCGGTCCCCCGGGACCGCGGCGAACGCCCAGGGCAGCTCCGCCTGTATCTCCAGCTGCTCCAGCGCGGACTCCGCAATCTGATATTCCCCCGTGTAGCGGCGAGAATCCGGAGTGCTTTTGGGCATATAGAGCACATGCCGCCTCTGGCCGCCGGCCGCCGCGAAGGCGCGGTTTACCACCGACTGGCTGACCCCCTGGGACTTGTCCTGGATCAGGACCTCCGAAATCACCCCGTACCGGTCCTCCCGCTTGGTCAGGGAGAGCAGCGGCGTACTGTCGTCTATCTGCAGCAGCTTTCCGGTGCCCCACAGCGGTCCCACGACCAGCTTGCCCTCCTTGGTAAAATAGGGGTCAAAGCCGCCGTACCGGCGAGTGAATCCTTGCAGGGCTTTCCACTGGCTGGATCCGGAGGCGACGGTATAGCCGTCGCCCACCGGCCATTGCCTGATCTCATATGCCAGGCCGTAAGGCGACACATGATTTTTCAGGATCTCCGGCAGCGTCGCGCGCCCATAGGCCAGTGCCTCCGATTCGTTGTCCAGCAGGAGGGCCGCCATACCGCGGCCCTCCACCGTGACCAGAAGCCCGCCCTGGGACATGGATACCTCATAGGCATCCACCACGCCCCGCAGCACCACCTCGTCGTCCCACAGCGCCGTGAAGCGGGTGGCCTTCGGCAGCACCGCCGCCATCCCCCCGTCATACGGGCAGGTGACAGACATCCCGTCGCAGGGCACGCCGCCGGTATATTCCAGCTCCCATCCCAGCAGCGTCGGCAGGGCGCAGCTCTCCCCCGCATAGGTGTGCAGCTGAACGGTCAGCATGGGATCACCAGCCGTTCCCCCGCCCAGAGAAAGTTGGGATTCCTGATATGGCGGTTGGCGTCAAGCAGCTCATACAGAGACACTTGATAGCGGGCGGCGATTCCCCACAGCGTCTCGCCGCTAGCTACAATGTGCGTTCTGGTGCCCCGGTTTCTCAGAAAATCGGAACCAATGGAGATTTCTCCGCTAGGGTCGTTGCCGGTATCTCCGCCGCTCTCTCCACCGGGCGGGATGTGCTCTCCCCCGCCGAAAGCGGTCGCAAGCTCTGTCAGCGCCCCGCTGTAGCCGTCGAACCGCTCGCGGAACACGAAGCTGTAGCGCACATAGTCGGGGACCGGCTCCTGCTCCAGCTTGAGGTCCGTGAAGTAGGCGTTGGAGATCTGCCAGAGCGGATGGACCAGGAGGCCGGGGCCGTCCTCGGAAAAGACAGCGGCCAGCTGTTTGAATTCCCTGTAAGCGTCTTTTCCGGCAAACTCCCCCCAGCCCCGCATGACCCGGCAGGCTGGCCCCATATCCTGCATGTAGTACCGGCCAAAGGGCACCTTGTGTACCGCCGTCTGCCGCTCATAGGTGATGGAATAGGAGGCGGGATTGTGGGGCCAGACATAGGTCTTGTATCGCATGGGTGTCAGCAGCAAATTGCATCACCTCCGTCAATAGAGCTGGAAGCCGTTGTCGTACCGCCGCCCGTCCCGGCGAAAGGCCCGGGAGACTTCCCGCGCCGTCAGGGAGCGATCCTCCGCCGCGGCAGGCGCTTCCTCGACACGGCCGCGATATCCGCCGCCGGTCCCCTGGAGCTGGGAGAATCCGTATCCCGCTGCGGGCGGCGGCTCTATCCGGGACAGAACATCGCCAGATACAGGCCCCAGATCAGAGACAGCTGTCCGGACCTCCGGGACGGACCGCCCCTCGCCTTTTTCTCCATCTGCGGATGCCTCCGCCGCGGAGATCCCACGGTTCGGAGCGGATGCCGCGGCATCCGTGAGATCCGCTGTCCCAGGCAGCGGAACGGTTTCCCTCTCTGCACCGGCGGGGCCCTCCACGGCGCCCGCCTCCGCAATGACCGGATCGGGAAGCGAAGACAGTACGCTCTCCACCCGCGTCTCCGAGGCGGTAAGGTCATGCGGCTCACCCAAGGAGCCGTTCCGCCCGGAGGGCCCGCCGGTGGTGTCCGTGTCTGCCGGCTGCACAAAATACGTTCCGTCCCGGGCAGCCGGCGCGGCCTCCGCCTGTTGGAGGAAGCCCTGGTAGCGCTGCGGATCAAACATGGGGTTTTCTCCCGATTCCACCGTATGTACGGAGGACGCGGGAGCGGAGGCCGTGCCGCCGGTTCTGAACTCCGCGGCCAGACAGCGCAGTTGCTCCACCAGCCGGGTAACGCCGTCCAGCGAAGCGGCGGGCAGCTGAATGTTCAGCGCGATGGTTTCCTGCTCCCCCATCAGGTGGCCACCTCAATGCGGTTGGAGGCTGTCAGCGTGACCTTCTCCGCCACCATGGAGCCCACCTTCCCTTCCTCCTGGATGGAGCTCCACTGGCAGCCGCTGTAGATGACCTTCCGGTCAGGCTTGCAGATGACCAGGGAGAAGTCGCTCATGGCAAAGAAGTCGATGCCGTCGCTGATCGCGTCGTCGGTGGCGTACAGCCTGGTCAGCTCGACGGCATAGTGCACAGGCCCGTTGATGGTGGCCACGGGCTCTTTCTCGCCAAAGGCCTCCACGGCCTGGCTGTTCTTGCTGGCTTTGACGGCGTAGCTCTGCACCACCGCCACCTTTTTCCCGTCCAGCTCCAGATAGATGTCGCAGCTGGTGGGGAATCCTGTCATTTCCATTCTGTTTCCTCCTTA
>CANQCS010000173.1 GCA_947589745.1 uncultured Oscillospiraceae bacterium | reverse complement strand
ATCTATCTGCTGAGACCATTCGCAGCATCACCGCCAGGCGCTGGATCGTTGGTTGTTTTAATTAGGGATTAGTATTAGAGCCTCAAGGCCGAGCTCCCCGATATTTTCAGCCTCTACGTCCAGAAGAGCGTTTCCCGCCGCTTCACAGTGGCATGAGAAAAGCCCCTCGCATCAACGCCCGCCAAAGCCAGATGCAAGGAGCTCCCACCAAACCCCGCGAGGGGGCCGGTAAATCCATTATAGCCGGTCCCCTCCGAAAATACAAGGAGGAAAATTTGATGAACGAAAAAAGTTTCGCCATGATGAATGGCATCCTGGGCATGATCTTGGAGAGCCAGGAATGGACCGATGCCCAGAGCTCGCCGTCTGTTGTCTCGGCCCTTGACCAGATGGACGCAGCACTGGAGAAGGCCCGGGAATATCTTCCCGCCGAGCTCCGAGATGAACTGGACCTCGCCCAGTGCGCCGCTGTCGGCGCCATCTCAGAGGCCGGCATCCTGTTCGGCATCCATGTGGGCAATGTGATCCGGGAGATATCCGAGGCCCCCTTCGCATTCTCGCGGTATATGCTGGACAACCAGCGGTGCGGAAGGGAGGCCAGCCCGGATAGGGACTCTGACCTCACCGCTGACCTCATGGACAAGATCACGCAGTCCGATGAATGGCAGGACACCCTGACAGGGGACCCCGGGATCACGGCGGCTTCTGAACGGCTCGGAAACGCCATCGAAGCCATCCGCGGCCACGCTCCAGCCTCGGCCATCGATGAGCTGGAGAGCGCGGCATACCTCTACGGGGCGGCTTTTGAGGCCTCTGCAATGCTCTTCGGATTTCGTGTAGCTGTTGCCCTGATTGGCAGGCGGTAAGGAGGACTGAAACTGTGAACAATCAAGATATTATGGCACTCGCCGCGTCCCTCGTCAATTCCACGGAGAAGACGCGGACCCTACCCTCGCTGCGGGACCGCCTGAAAGCGGAGTATCCCGCCGACCTGTACCGGCAGATGATCGTCTACCAGCGCCATCGCCATAACATCGTCGATGGTGAACTGTGGCAGGGCCGGAGCGAGTACGAACCCGCTGAAACCCGTTATCCCAATATTCTTGCCGAGTTCGATGCCTCCGGCTTCTGGATGGACCGGATCGTTATGTATGCGGAAGTGACCCCGGCAGTCATGGCCGCTGTAATGGAGGATAACTGGGAATTGAGCTTCCGGGAGATGCGGGGCTTGTCCAGATGCTTTGGGTGCAAGCTGGACTATCTGGCCGCCCCCGTTCTCGCAACGGTTGACCCATCTACCAATAAAGGCAAGGCCCGCCAGCTTTTCCTGGATTTGGTCAAACATCTCCGAATTCCCAGAAATAGTGGCGGTAACAAGCCCAGGCTGCATTTCGCTGATTCTCCGCTTGATCTCATCCGCTTGCTGTGACAGACTGGCAAGCCGCTCGTTTACTTTGGCCTCCCTTCCCCGAACGTCGGAGAAGTACGCTTGGCGTGCAGCATTGGCAGCTTCTTTCGCCTGGGAGACCGTCTGCTTTAATTCCTCTATGGCCGCTGCCACAGCTGTAATGCCAAATTCATTGGCCTGGTCAAACATTTTTGAATGTCCATCAAAACACCTCTTTAAGTAAATTTTTACACAAAAGCGTAACGAAATGGCTCGTTTTTCCTCCGACTAACTGCGCAGATTTTGGGGTCTGCGAGCCCGCGTCTTCTGGGGGGTGCCGCTCACAGTACCTTTTCGTCCAAAAGCAGCTCCCGCGCCTTTTCCCGCCGGGCCTCCGCATTCCCGGCTCTGCGGCTCGCGCCAATCAGCTTCAGCCTGACAGGGCAAAGGTCCAGAACCCGGTCGTAGATCCGCTGGTAGTGCATCGTCGGCGGGTGCGTCAGCTCATCCAAGGTCAAGTTCGTAGTCACGATCAGCGGCAGACCAGACCGCGCCCTGGCGTCGATGACTCCAAAAATCTGCTCCGTCGCGTAGCCGCTATCCCGCTCTACGCCCAGATCATCGATGGCCAGCAGTTCATAGAACTGCAGGTGATCGATGATCTCCTGTCTGTCCCTGGCACTCTGCAAGAGGTTCAGCAGCCTCGGAAAGTTGGTCACCGTGGCCCGAACGCCCTTGGCCAGTAGGGCGTTGACGATAGAGCAGGCCAGGAAAGACTTGCCCGTCCCTACGGTGCCGTAGAACAGAATCCCGTAATTTCCCTTCCTCACCGACTCCCACTTGTCGACGTAACGGCGGCAGACAGCCGAGGCCTTCGCGTTGTGTCCGTCGTCGCTCTCGAACGTCATGCGGTAAAAGGAGGTGTCGGTGATACCGAACTTTTCCTGCGCCGCGGCCATATCCAGCCGGAATTGTTCCAGCTCCTGCCTCGTCCGCTCCTCGCGCATCTCCCGCTCCTCACACGCACATGTGATAGGCAAGAGCATACGGATCCCTCTCTCCTCCAGCCAGAACTGCTTTGGCTGCCCACAGTGCCCGCACACCAGAATACCGTCGCGCTCAAAGTCGCCGGGGCTGCGGTTGTCCCGACTGGCTAACTTTTCCCAAATATCCATATACCCTCCCTAAACGAAGTCGTCCCCGCCGTCGTAGTCGGCAGCGGTTTTCACCGCGTCGCGGCTGTTTTTGGGCGCAGTGCCCTTTGTTCTGGCGAGACGGTCAAAGATGATCCCCTGCCAGTTTGACGCCATACACTCACGGATGAGGTCAGCGACCTCCTGTTCCCCGTACCGCTCTGCATTCTTCCGAATGGAGCCGACGAGGGACTTTAGGCCCGTCGGCTTGTAGGCCTGGCGTTTTTCTTCCTTGTAGGCCAACCAAGCCTCGAATGCAGACTGGAGCTCTGGCCCAAAACCCGTTTCCCCCAGCGGGGGGATTAAGGGGGGAGATTTCTCCTTCTCTGAATCCATCTCCTTCTCCTTTTCCTTTTCATGGTTTCCTGCCGCTTTTCGATTGGTTTCTTTTGGGTTTTCGCGCTGGTTTTTTCTCTGGTTTTCTCGTTGGCGTCGCAAGACTCTTTTCGAGGCCTCCCGCCCTTCCTGCCGTTGCTCACAGAGGCATTATATCGCCTTGCGGATGCATCGATATTGGGCTGCAGAAGGAGAAAGTATCCGTTCAGAACAGGCGATAGCCCCTCCGGCAAAGTGCCGGCAAAGACATAATCCCAAATAGCATCATACATCGCCAGCCGTTGGTCGTCCGGCAGCGGCCGCAACGCAACATAATACGATGGGAGCATCACAAACCCACCTGCCATCCTCCGCCCTCCGTTCGATCATCCATTACGTCTACCCCACCTTGCCGCTGGACCCACTCTCGCAACCCCTCGGCGGGGATTAATGTCCGAGCTCCGACCTTGAACGACGGGAAGTCGGCCCGACGCATCAACTGGTAGACCATTGGGCGGCTCAACCCCAGCACCACGGCGGCCTCTGCCGGGGAATAGGCTAAACGCTCCAATGCATTACGATCCACCAGCAGTCCCCCCCTCCAGAATATCCGGCCCCAGCACGGAAACTAGCTTCTCCGCCGTCTGCTGCGAACAACTCTTTCCGTTTTTGACCGCTGTCACGGTCCCCCTAGAGACACCTGCACACTCTGCCAACCGATTCACGTTGAGGTCGCGCCGAACCATAGCTGCAACAAACGCTTCCCTGTTAAACCGCATCAAAAAATCACCTCCAAAAATCAAATGAGTGTACCTTCAATATAACACATGCATTAGAGTTTGCCAATACAAAAAGCTGACCATTTGCGAAAACAATTGATTGCAATTTTGAATTATCTGTGATATTATTTATTTGATGAGGTGATGAACATGACTACAGGCCAACGCATACGAGCCGCCCGCAAGCGGGCGGGATTGACACAAGCCGACTTGGCATCAAAGCTGGGCATTCCATACCAGAGCATAGGGCAGTGGGAAAGGGACGTCCGCAATCCAAAGTACGAAACATTGCAACGTATCGCTGATGCGCTGGAAACGCCTTTATCTGGCCTCTTGAGTGGCCCGGAGAAATACCTTTCCCCCCAGGTTCAGACAGTATTTATTAAGCGTTTCCTGGATGTGTTGAACACATATGATTCAGCGGATATTGAAGCAGCTACCGGGTCAACCCATCCGTATGATAACTTGATAGATCAAGACAATATTTTGCTGTCCCGTGCAAAAAAAATTGCCGATGAGCTAGGGGTAACTCTTGACTATTTGACTGGCCTCACAGATGAACCGAATGTGTCTATCCGCTCAGTGAAAGACCCGCAGCTTCAAGATGCGGTGGATGACGCTGACGTGGATCTTCTCAATAAGGTCCATGATCTTTGCGGCATGGATACGGACGTGATCGCCGAGAATTATGCGACCGGCAATCTGAATGCGGCATGGAATCCCAGAAAGATACGCATCGTTCAAGAATACCTCCATGACAGCCGGGCGATTTTAGAGAAACTATTCGCCGCTGCCGGCCTGGACGTCCAGGATCCATAACGGCGCAGATCGTCAGCAGGCAAAAAGAACGCCCCCGGTGCCACCAGCACCAGAGACGGCAAAAGCAAGGGAGGAATTGATATGCCGCGGAAAAGCACCAGGGCCGCCCAGGGCGGCGGGAGCATCCGGCAGCGCCCAGATGGACGGTGGGAGGCTCGCTTCACCTACACGGATGAGCTTGGGCAGAAGAAGCGGGGCAGCGTCTACGCGGACAGTCAGAAGGAGTGCCGCCAACTGCTGACGGCGACCCTGAAATCCGTTGATGACGGGACCTACTCCAAGCCGCAGCGATACACCGTCGCTCAATGGCTGGACGAATGGCTGGCCACCTACTGCAGGGACTTGAAACCGGCCACGGTCAGCGGCTACCGCTCAAAGATAAACAGCAGGATCAAGCCATTCTTGGGGAAGTCCTCGCTCAACACATTGACCAACGTCCAGATCCAGAAATTCTATAACCGGCTCCAGGACGGGGACAAGGACCACGAGCCGCTTTCCCCCAAAAGCATCCAGAACATCCACGGCATTCTGCACAAGAGCCTGGATCAGGCCGTATCCGCCCGAATCATCAGCGCCAATCCCGCCGACCATATCAAGCTCCCCAAGATCAAGCGCCCCGAGCTGACGCCCATCATGGATGAGAACGTCAGCCGGTTCCTGGAGGCGATCCAGGGGGACAAGTTCGAGCGGCTTTTTATCCTGGACCTGTTTTCAGGGCTGCGCCAATCAGAGCTTGTGGGACTGCAGTGGGATGACGTGGACCTGGAGGCCGGGCTGCTGACGATCCGCCGCCAGATCCAAAAGGCATACGGCGGTGCCGGGTATGTCTACCTGGATGAGACCAAAAACGGGAAGCAGCGTGTAGTCGCCATTGCTCCCAGCATCGTCCGGGTGCTGAAGGAGCAGAAGGTCCAGCAGGCAAAGTGGCAGCTCGCGGCGGGACCTATGTGGAACAACTCCCGCAACCTGGTTTTCACCGATGAGCTCGGCGGGCACCTCAAGCACCGGACCATATACAACCACTTCAAGAAGATCGTGGCCTCTATCGGCCTGGAGAACACCAGATTTCACGA
>CANQCS010000172.1 GCA_947589745.1 uncultured Oscillospiraceae bacterium | reverse complement strand
CGCGGCGCGCACCACCGTTTCGGGGGCCACGTCCTTCCCCAGGTCGATCACCCGGTAGCCGTAGTTCTCCAGCAGCATCTTCACGATATTCTTCCCGATGTCGTGGACGTCCCCCTGGACCGTGGCCAGGATCACCGGCCCCTTGTTCCCCGCCCCGGCGGGCAGATACCGGTCCAGTACCGTGAACGCCGCTTTCACCGCCTCCGCCGCGGCCATCAGCTGGGGCAGGAACACCGTCCCCGCCTCGTACTCCTCCCCTACCCGGTCCAGCGCCGGGATGATGTGGCCGTTGATGACCTCCTGGGGCGGGACCGTTTGCAGCAGCTCCTCCGTGGCGGCGGGGACCTCCCCCTTCTTGCCGCTGAGGATCAGGTCCTGAAGGCTGCTTTTCCGGGCGGCGGGCGCGGCGGTGTGGGAACTGCCGGGGATCTGTTGGCGGGCAATGTACCCCGCGCAGGTGGGGTCCTCCCCCAGGAGGACCCTGGCCGCCGCCAGGGTGTCCCGGACGTTGGGGGACGCAGTGTTGACAATGGCGATATTCAGGCCCGCCGCCAGACAGGCGGCGAGATAGGCGCAGTTCAGCGCGTCCCGGCCCGGCAGGCCGTGGCTCACGTTGGATACCCCCAGGATGGTTTTGTACCCCGCCCCCCGGACCAGCCGGATGGCCTCCGCCGCCGCCATGACCCCCGCCCCTCCGGCCGACGCCGCCAGGGCCAGACAGTCAATGAAGATGGCGTTCTTCGGCACTCCCGCCGCCTCGGCGGCGCGGGCGACCCGGAGGGCGGTCTCGGCCCGGCCCGGTCCGTCCGGGCGGATGCCCTCCCCGTCCAGGGCCAGGACCACCAGGCCCGTGCCGTACTTCACCGCCAGGGGCAGGATGGTCCTCAGACTCTCCGGGCTGCCGTTCACCGAGTTCAGCATGGGGCGGCCCCGGCAAATGCGCAGGGCCCTCTCCAGGGCCGCGGGGTCCGAGCAGTCGATGACCAGCGGCAGGGGCGACACGGACTGGATGGCGGTGATGAGCTCCGGCAGGGCCTGGGCCTGGTCGATGTCCGGCAGGCCCGCGTTGACCACCAGGAAGTCGGCCCCCTCCGCCTGCTCCTCCACCGCCACGGCGGCGGCGTAGTCCCAGTCCTTCTCATAGAGGGCCCGCCGCATGGCGGGGCGGCCTGTGGGGTTGATGCGCTCCCCCACAGAGGCGATAGTCGTAGGCGTCAGGGCGGCGGTCCCCTGCCAGCCGCAGAGGCGGCACAGGTCCTCCCTCTCCCGGTGTGGGGGCGTCCGGCCCTCCAGCAGGGGCCGCAGGGCCCGGATGTGGTCCGGGGTGGTGCCGCAGCAGCCGCCCAGGATGGCGGCCCCGGCGTCCAGGAATTTGGCGCCCCAGTGGGCGAAGGTCTCCGGGGTCACGTCGTAGACCGTCTCGCCGCCCTCCATCCGGGGCATCCCGGCGTTGGGCTGGATGATGAGGGGCAGGTCCGTCACCGCCGCCATGTCCTCCAGCACCGGCAGCAGGGCCTCCGGCCCCAGGGAGCAGTTGACGCCCACCGCGTCCGCCCCCAGGCTGCTGAGCGTCACGGCGGCGCAGCGGGGGTCCGTGCCCAGAAATGTCCTGCCGTCCTGGCCGAAGGTCATGGTGACGAACACCGGGAGCTTCGTGTGCTCCCGGGCGGCCAGCAGGGCGGCCTTGGCCTCCAGCAGGTCGCTCATGGTCTCGATGAGCACCAGGTCCGTCCCGGCCCGCTCCCCGGCCTGGGCGATCTCCGCGAACATGGCGTAGGCCTCGTCGAAGGTGACCTCCCCGAAGGGCCGCAGCAGCCCGCCCAGGGGCCCCACGTCCAGGGCCACGGCCGCGCCAGTGTCCGCTCCGGCCCGCCTGGCCAGGGCGATGCCCGCGGCGATGTAGGGGGCCGGGTCCTCCCCCAGCTTCCGGCGGCTGGCGCCGAAGGTGTTGGCGGTGAGGATGTCCGCCCCCGCCCGGGCGTAGGCCCGGTGGACGGCCTCCACCGCCTCCGGGTGGGTCAGGTTCAGGCGCTCCGGGCACTCCCCCGCCCGGAGCCCGGCGCGCTGGAGCATGGTGCCCATGCCGCCGTCAAAGAGATGCAAGCGGGTCATGTCTATCATATCGGGTATCCCCTTTCCTATGACCTGTGGGCCATTGCTGTTTTCTCCAGTATACCGGGTTTCCCCGCGGTTTGCAAGAGCGGGGCCGGGTTTCCACCGCCTCCCCGCGATCCGCGGTTGCATCCGGCGGAGGGATGTGGTATCATCCAGGGGAGATCCGTGATTTTGGAAGGAGACTATAAAATGTTTGACATGACCAAGCTGGAGTGGACCCGTGAGCCGCTGTCCTATACCCTGGCGGACGGGCGTATCGAGATCGTCACCAAACCCCACACCGACCTGTGGCAGCGGACCTACTACCACTTCCGGAACGACAACGCCCCGGTGCTGCAAATGCGGACAACGGAGCGGTTCTTTTCCTTCGTGGTCAGGACGGAGTTTGACAGCAAGCACCGCTTTGACCAGTGCGGCGTGGTGCTGTACCTGAACAGCGAAAACTGGCTGAAGGGCTCCATCGAGTATGAGAACGAGACGTACCAGCATCTGGGCAGCGTGGTGACCAACCACGGGTATTCGGATTGGGCCACCACCGTGATCCCCGCGTCGGTCAAGAGCATGTGGTACCGCCTGAGCCGCCGGGAGGACGACTTCTGCATCGAGTGCTCGGAGGACGGCGTCCGCTTCTCCCAGATGCGCGTCTGCCACCTGTGGGAGGCCACGGGGGAGATCGCCTTCGGCGTGTACGCCTGCAGCCCGGAGGACTCGTCCTTTAAGGCGGTGTTCACCGGGATGGATGTCACCGAGTGCAAGTGGCTGCCCCATGACGGGCAGCAGCCGGACTGAGTGTCGGGAAAGGCCTACGGCCTTTCCCGACAGGCTAAAGGAGCCGTTGATCGCGACGGCTCCTTTTGTCATGCCAAAATTTCGTGCGCTCCACGGGAACCTGACCGCCCCGCCAGGTATCTATATAGTGTCCGGACAAAGAAGCGAAGGAGGTGACGGGACCATCCCAATGACAAGAGAGGAATTTTCCGCGGCGGTGACGGCCCACGGGCGGGCCATGTTCCGGGCGGCCCGGTCCGTGCTGGACTGCGACGCCGACGCGGAGGACGCGGTGGGCGAGGCGGTGCTGTCCGCCTGGAAGGACCTCCACCGGCTGCGGGACCCAGAGGCGGTCCGGGCGTGGCTGGTGAAGATCGCCCTCAACTGCGCCCTCCGCCAGCGGCGGCGGAAAAGCGGCGTGACCTACCTGGAGGACCTGGGGGACGTGCCCGCGCCGGAGGATGCGCCACGGTACAGCGGGCTGTGGGAGGCGGTGTGCGCCCTGCCGCCGGAGCGGCGGGCGGTGGTGACGCTGTTCTACTACGAGGACCTGACGGTGGAGCAGATCGCCCGGTATCTGCGCCTGCCGCCGGGGACGGTGAAGTCCCGGCTGGCCAGGGCCCGGAAACAGCTGAAGGATATGCTGAAGGAGGACTGACATGGATCGTTTTGACGAGACGCTGCGGGCCATGGCCCGCGAGGAGGATACGCCGGTGCCCGAGGGCTTCGGGGCGCGTCTGGCGGGGACGCTGGCGGCGCTGCCGCCCAAAAACCGGACCGGAGGCTGGTCTCTGGCGGCGCGGTACGCCCTGGCGGCCTGCCTGTGCGTGGTGCTGATGGGGACGGCGCTGGCGGCGGTGTACGCCGCGGGCGGCTTCCGCTCCATCCAGGTGAACGGCAGCAGGGGATACACGCTCCAGGGCGGGGAGCGCCGGTATGTGCCGTTGTCGTCCCTGTCCCAGGAGGTCCTGGACCTGTCGGAGCCGGTAAAGACGGTGTCCCGGGCGTTCAGTAGCCTGGCGGAGGCGGAGCGGTTCTGCGGCGTGACGCTGCCCCGGGACCCGGTGCTGGACGGGCTGGAGGACACAGCGTGCACCCTGGAGGTGAGCGCCGGTCCAAACGGCCCCAACTGCCTCTATTTCTCCCACCACGGCGTGACGGCGGCGGGACAGAGCGTCCAGGCGCGGGTCTGGCTTCTGACGGAGAACATGGAGGACGGACAGGACGGGTTCACCGTGAAAAAAAGCTACGCGCCGGGAGTGGCCGGCAGCTTTGAGTCGTATACGGCGTCCAACGGGCTGACGGCGTTCGTGACCCGAGTGGACCGCACATGGGACAAGGACGTGAAATACACGGCGGACCTGCTGGTGGACGGCGTGCAGTACACCATCCTGGTCTGGGGTGTCACGCCAGAGGAGGTCTCCGGGACGCTGCGCGGCGTCCTGGACGGGTTCCAGGTGGAATAACAAAAGATACGCCCCGCCGGTCAGCGCGGCCTCGGGATCCCCGCGCATGGAACCGCCGTTTTCGGAAAGACTAACCGGGAAACGGAGGGATCGCCATGAGCGAAGAGACCAAGGCCGCCGGCACGAAGCCGGAGGAGTGCCCGGACCCGGACCAGCAGCGGCTGGTGGACCTGGGCTCGGCGGTGAACCACAGCCGCCGGGGGAACATCTACACCCTGACCATCGTGGGCCAGGTGGAAGGCCACCAGGTACTGCCGGAGTCGGTGAAGTCCACCAAGTACGAGCACGTGATGCCCCTGCTGGCCAGTCTGGAGCAGAACGAGGAAGTGGACGGCATCCTGTTGCTGCTGAACACGGTAGGCGGCGACATTGAGGCTGGGCTTGGCATCGCGGAGCTGATCGCGGGGATGCGGAAGCCCACGGTCAGCCTGGTGCTGGGCGGCGGGCACTCCATCGGCGTGCCCCTGGCGGTAGCGCCGAAGGTGAGCATGATCGTGCCGTCGGCGTCCATGACCGTTCATCCGGTGCGGATGAACGGCACAGTCATCGCGGCCCCGCAGACATTTAATTATTTCGAGCGGATACAGGAGCGAATTGTTTCCTTTGTGGCCAAGAACAGCAACATCACCAGGGAAAAATTTTTAGGGCTGATGCTGAAAACCGGCGAGATGGCCGCCGACGTGGGTAGTGTCATCTACGGCGAAGAGGCTGTGTCGCTGGGGCTCATCGACAGGATCGGCGGGCTCAGTGACGCGCTGGAATGCCTCTATCAGCAGATAGGGGCCTTCCGGCACCAGGAACTGGCAGGGGGCTCCGCCCCCTGATGGGTCTGGGTAGGGGCCGGGGGCCCCTGCCTTCCCCTGGTGACTTTTCCCCCGTGGGAAAAGTCACCAAAAGCACGTTTAAGAAAACCAAGGTTTTCTTAAAAATCTTTCCTCATTTTTTGTTTTGGTTTGCGCTCCCCCTTTGGTTGGTCTGGTCTAAACTGTTCTTGCTCCCGTGTATGAGATTTTGCGGCTACCTTAGTATGTCCCCAAGGAGAGGGAAGCGCTGGTGCGGGGACTCATTGGGTGCGTTGGTCGTTTTGTCCGTTGACCTACTGCTGGTTGCTCCGTTCCACTACGCAATTGAGGGATTTCCGTATACGGTTTGGGACGGACTGCGTTCTGCTCCGTTCCACTACGCACAGGACAGATTTCCGTCTACGGACTCGACAAGCACCGCGCCATCAATTGCGTAGTGG
>CANQCS010000171.1 GCA_947589745.1 uncultured Oscillospiraceae bacterium | reverse complement strand
GCGTGGGAAAAGTACCCCAGGGTGCTGGCAAGCACTGAAAGACAGAATAAGAGGTGGTAGGGGCCGGAGGCCCCTACGCACAGCATTAGGGGGCTGCGCCCCCACACCCCTGCGGAAGGAGGCGAAGCCATGTCCCTCTATGCCATCGGCGATCTCCACCTGAGCCTGTCGGCAGACAAGCCCATGAACGTCTTCGGCTGGACGGACCATGTCCGCCGCCTGGAGGACGCCTTCTCCCGGCTGGGAGACGGCGACCTCACCGTTCTCTGCGGGGATACCTCCTGGGGGATCGACTTCCAGGAGAGTCTCGCCGACTTCCAGTTCATCGACCGGCTTCCCGGCAGGAAGCTGATCCTCAAGGGCAACCACGACTACTGGTGGGGCACCGCCTCTAAAATGAAGCGCTTCTTTCAGGACAACGGCATCACCACTATCGACATCCTCCACAACAACTGCTATGAGTACGGCGGCTACGCCCTCTGCGGCACACGGGGCTGGTTCTATGAGGAGGAACAGACCGGCCACAACGAGAAGGTCCTGAACCGGGAGGTGGGACGCCTGGAGGCGTCCCTGAAGGCGGCCGGGGACCGGCCGGTCCTGGCTTTCCTCCACTACCCGCCCCTCTACACCGGCTACCGCTGCCCGGAGATCATCCGCAAGCTGGAGGAGTACCACGTGGAGCGGTGCTTCTACGGGCACCTCCACGGCCCGACCCACAAGCGGGCCATCGAGGGGAAGGTGGGCGCGGTGGAGTACAGCCTGGTCTCCGCCGACTATTTGGGATTTATTCCGAAAAAAATATTGGATTTCTGAAAAAAACACTGGTATTCTGAAAAGACTTGTGCTATAATATCACGTTGGCTGACTGTGAAGGCCGATATCAACGGAGGATGAAAGATAATGAGTGTCAAAAGCTGTGAAACATTAGAAAAGAGCATGGTCGCCCTGACCGTCGAAGTGGGCACCGAAGAGTTTGAGGCTGCCGTGGAGAAGGCCTACAGGAAGCAGCGCGGCCGGATCAATATGCCCGGCTTCCGCCCCGGCAAGGCCCCCCGCAAGATGATCGAGCGCATGTACGGTCCCTCCATCTTCTACGAGGACGCCGTCAACGAGATCCTGCCCGACGCCTATGAGGCCGCCGTCAAGGAGCAGGACCTGCGGGTGGTGGGCTACCCCCAGGTGGAGCTGGAGAAGGTGGGCAAGGAGGGCTTTACCTTCAAGGCCACCGTGGCCGTGTATCCCGAGGTGACCCTGGGCCAGTACAAGGGCCTGGAGGCCCCCAGGGCCGAGGCCGTGGTCACGGACGCCGACGTGGACGCCCGCCTCGGCGAGATGGCGGAGCGCAACAGCCGCATGGTGGACCAGGACCGCCCCGCCCAGAACGGCGACATCGCCAACATCGACTTCGAGGGCTTCCTGGAGGGCAAGCCCTTTGACGGCGGCAAGGGCGACAACTACGACCTGACCCTGGGCTCCGGCAGTTTTGTCCCCGGCTTTGAGGAGCAGGTGGTGGGTATGTCCGCCGGTGAGGAGAAGGACATCGACATCACCTTCCCCGAGAACTACCACGCCGACCTGGCCGGCAAGGCCGTGGTCTTCCACGTGAAGGTCAACGCCGTCAAGGTCAAGGAGCTGCCTGAGATGGACGACGAGTTCGCCAAGGACGTGTCCGAGTTCGATACCCTGGAGGAGCTGAAGGCCGACGTCCGCGCCAAGCTCCTGGCGGAGAAGCAGGAGGCCGGCCAGCGGGCCTTTGAGGATATCCTCATGAGCAAGGCCGCCGAGGGCATCACCGCCGATATCCCCGACGCCATGGTGGACGCCCAGGCCGAGGAGATGGTCCGCAACCTCACCAACCAGCTCCGCGCCCAGGGCATGAGCATCGAGCAGTACATGCAGATGACCAATACCGACGAGGAGGGCCTGAAGGAGCAGGCCAAGGCCCCCGCCCTGGAGCAGGTCCGCATGGACCTGACCATCGCCGCCATCATCAAGGCCGAGGGCATCGAGGCCACCGACGAGGACGTGGAGGCCGAGTACGTCAGGATGTCTGAGATGTACAGCGGCCTCAGCGTGGACCAGCTCAAGCAGTACATGAAGGAGGACATGGTCCGCGAGCAGGTCATCCGCAGCAAGGCCATCGCCGTGGTGGCGGACAGCGCCATCGCCGTGAAGCCCGAGGAGCCCGCCGCCGAGGCGGCCCCTGCGGAGGAGAGCGCTGAGTAAATAAATTATCCGGTGTAAAATTTTCCGGAAGTGGTTATCCTAGTGTGGCGGTGTGTCCGTCGGCGGGACCGGCAGGGGAGACTTCCATATTCTGACAGGAGGCAATCACAGCTATGAGTTTAGTTCCTTATGTAGTGGAGCAGACCAACCGGGGGGAGCGTTCCTACGACATCTTCTCCCGCCTGCTCAATGACCGTATCATCTTCCTGGGCGAGGAGGTCAACGCCACCACCGCCAGTCTGGTAGTGGCCCAGCTGCTGTACCTGGAGGCCCAGGACCCGGATAAGGATATCCAGTTCTATATCAACAGCCCCGGCGGCTCCGTCACCGACGGCATGGCCATCTACGACACCATGCAGTATATCAAGTGCGACGTGTCCACCATCTGCGTGGGCCTGGCCGCCAGCATGGGTGCGTTCCTGCTGTCCTCCGGGACCAAGGGCAAGCGCCTGGCCCTGCCCAACGCGGAGATCATGATTCACCAGCCCTCCGCCGGCACCCAGGGGCAGGTCACCGACATGGCCATCCACATCAAGCGGATGGAAACCATCAAGCGCCGCCTGAACAAGATCCTGGCGGACAACACCGGCAAGAGCATCGAGACCGTCACCGCCGACTGCGAGCGGGATAACTTCATGACCGCCGAGGAGGCCAAGGAGTACGGCCTCATCGACAAGGTCATCTATTCAAGATAATTTCGGGAAGGGAAAGCGAAACATCCATGAGTGACGAGACGAGGAAGTCTCTGCGGTGCTCCTTCTGCGGCAAGCGGGAGGGAGAGGTCCGGCGGATGCTCCAGGGGGCCAACGCCCGTATCTGCGACGAGTGCGTCCAGCTGTGCGTCAGTGTGCTGGCGGATGAGCTGCGGGGCAGCGGGACCCTGGAGGCCCCCGACCGCCTGCCCACGCCCAGGGAGATCCGGGCGACGCTGGACGAGTACGTCATCGGGCAGGACCGGGCCAAGGTGTCCGTGTCGGTGGCGGTGTACAACCACTACAAGCGCATCTATTTCGGCGGCGGGGAGGACGTGGAGCTCCAGAAGAGCAACATCCTGCTCATCGGCCCCACCGGCAGCGGCAAGACCCACATCGCCCAGACCCTGGCCCGGACGCTCCAGGTACCCTTCGCCATCGCCGACGCCACCACCCTCACCGAGGCGGGCTACGTGGGCGACGACGTGGAGAACATCCTGCTGCGCCTGCTCCAGGCGGCGGACTACGACGTGGAGTTGGCCGAGCACGGCATCATCTACGTGGACGAGATCGACAAGATCGCCCGCAAGAGCGAGAATACCTCCATCACCCGGGACGTTTCCGGCGAGGGCGTCCAGCAGGCCCTGCTGAAGATCCTGGAGGGCACTGTGGCCAATGTCCCGCCCCAGGGCGGCCGCAAGCACCCCCACCAGGAGTTCATCCAGATCGACACCCGCAACATCCTCTTCATCTGCGGCGGCGCTTTCGACGGCCTGGACAAGATCATCGAGCAGCGCACCGACAAGCGGAGCATGGGCTTCGACTCCCAGCTCCAGAGCAGGAAGGACCGGGACGTGGGGGCCATCCTCCGGGAGGTCCAGCCCCACGACCTGCTGAAGTTCGGCATCATCCCCGAGCTGGTGGGCCGCCTGCCCGTCATTGCGCCGCTGGAGTCCCTGGGCCGGGAGGACCTGGTCCGTATCCTTACGGAGCCCAAGAACGCCCTGGTCAAGCAGTACCGAAAGCTGCTGGAGTACGACAAGGTGGAGCTGGTGTTCGCGGACGGCGCTCTGGAGGCCGTGGCGGACAAGGCCATCGAGCGCAACATCGGCGCCCGGGGGCTCCGGGCCGTCATGGAGGAGATCCTGACGGACGTGATGTACGACGTCCCCTCGGACCCGGCAGTGGAAAAGGTGGTCATTACCCCCGCCTGTGTGCGCGGGGAGTGCGGTCCCGAGCTGGTCCGGGGCGGCGGCAGGGGGGCGGAGCCCGCCCGCTGGCGCACCGCCGGCACCGCGTCCTGACGGGGCGCAGAGAGACCGCCGGCCCCTCCCTTGTCCGGCAGCGGGAGAGCGCATCTTTTATAAAAAAGGAGGGGCGGGGATACTGCCTCCCCTTTTTGCATATTCCCTGTTATACGACTTTTCCATGAAAAAATCTATCGTTACCGTGTGAAGCATGTAGGTATCGCAGCGCTTTGGCGGCGATAGTAAAGTTCTTTTTGATCCTTTTTCTTTCAAGAAAAAGGATGAAAGGAGATGCCTATGGATATGATCGAGAACACCGCGCTGAACATGCCGGTGCTGGCCCTGCGGGGCTTGACCATCTTCCCCAGCTGCATCCTCAGCTTTGACGTGGAGCGGGAGATCTCCGTCCGGGCCCTGGAGCGGGCCATGGAGAGCGACCAGTACATCTTCCTGGTGGCCCAGCGGGAGTTGGGCACCCCCCAGCCGGGGGAGGAGGACTTGTACGAGATCGGCACCATCTCCGTCATCCGCCAGATCTTGCGCATCAGTGAGAACTCGGTGCGGGTGATGATGGAGGGCCGCAGCCGGGCGCGGCTCCGCCGGTTGTGGCAGACGGAACCCTATCTCCAGGGCAACGTGGAGCCCCTGCGGGAGCCGGAGGTCCACGTGTCCGACTTCCAGCTGGAGGCCCTGCTGCGCCGGACCTACACCAACTTCGGCGAGTACGCCGCCGTGGCCTCCCGGCTCAGCGAGCAGGTGGCCGCCGCGGTCATGGACGACCGGGACCCTGGCCATCTGGCGGACTTTATCGCCCAGAACATCGTCCTGCGCTACCAGGACAAGCAGACGGTGCTGGAGGAGCTGCGCCCCATCCAGCGCCTGAGAAAGGTCAACGAGCTGCTGGCCCGAGAGGCGGAGGTCCTCAGCTGTGAACAGGAGCTGGAGGGCAAGATCCGCCAGGAGATGGGCGAGGTCCAGCGGGAGCACATCATCCGGGAGCAGATCCGCCTGCTCCAGCGGGAGCTGGGGGACGACGAGGACAGCGAGCTGGCCGAGTACCGGGACCGCATCGCCGCCTGTGTGCTGCCGGAGGAGGTGGAGCGGAAGCTCTTCAAGGAGGTAGATCGGCTGGCCAAGCAGCCCTACTCCAGCGCAGAGGCCGCCGTCATCCGCAACTACCTGGATATCTGTCTGGAGATGCCCTGGGGCGTGGAGAGCAAGGAGCGGGCCAGCGTGTCCGCCGCCCGGAAGATTTTGGACCGGGACCACTTCGGCCTGGAGAAGGTGAAGGAGCGCATCCTGGAGTTCATCGCCGTGCGGCAGCTGAACCCGGAGGCCAAGGGGCAGATCATCTGCCTGGTGGGCCCTCCCGGCGTGGGCAAGACCTCCATCGCCATCTCCGTGGCCTCGGCCCTGAACCGGAAGCTGGCCCGGCTGAGCCTGGGCGGCGTCC
>CANQCS010000170.1 GCA_947589745.1 uncultured Oscillospiraceae bacterium | reverse complement strand
GGGGGCCTCCGGCCCCCACCGGGTCTGATGCGCACCCCCGATGGGTGCGCCCCTGGCCTACTTTTCCCCCACGGGAAAAGTAGGCAAAAGCGTGCTCAAGAAAACCGAGGTTTTCTTGAGAATCTTTCCTCATTTTTTATTTTGTTTTGCGCTCCCCCTGCGGCTGGTTTTGCCTAAACCGCGCCGGGTCCCGTGTATGGAGCGTTGCGGCTACAGTGAGTATGTCCCCAAGGAGAGTGAAGCGCTGGTGCACGGACACATTGGGTGCGTTGGTCGTTTTGTGCTTGTCCGGCTGCGTCCTGCTCCGTTCCACTACGCACAGGACAGATTTCCGTATACGGCCCAAATAGAACCGCGCCATCAATTGCGTAGTGGAACGGAGCAACCAGCAGTTGGAATACGGCAAAAAAGCAGCGCTCCCGATGAATGCTTTCTCTGGCCTCTAGTTCCCCCATCCATCTGCCCTTAACAAAAATGTTAGAGGTCCAGCCCTACGGGCTGGCGGTTTTTCCGGCCACTTTTTGGCGGCAAAAAGTGGCCCCAGGGTGCCGGCAGGCACTGAAAGACATATTAAGAGGTGGTAGGGGCCGGAGGCCCCTACTGATCAGCACTTAGATTTTCGTCGGGGCCATCGAGGCCCCTCCAAAAATTTAACAGTTGCGCCTGCGGCGCACCTGTTGCGGGGGCTGCGCCCCCACGCCCCCTAGAGGCCCATTAGCTCACAGGCCGCCAGCGCCGCGGCGGCCTCTATCACCGGGACTGCCCGGTGTACCACGCAGGGGTCGTGCCGCCCGTGGAGCTCCAGCTCCGCATTCTCCATTTTCGCCATGTCAATGGTGAATTGCCTCCTGGCAATGGAAGGAGTCGGCCGCATGGTCACCTCAAAGGTGACGGGCATCCCGTTGGTGATGCCGCCGTTGATGCCCCCGGCGCAGTTCTGCTCGGCCCTGACGGCGCCGTCGCCGTCAATATACAGAGGGTCATTGGCCTCGCTGCCCCGCATGAGGGAGAAGGCCGCCCCGGCCCCGAAGCCCACCGCCTTGACAGCGGGCACCGCAAAGAGGTACTGGGAAAAGATCCCCTCGGCGTTCTGGCCGAAGTCCGGCGCGCCCAGCCCGGCGGGCAGGCCGAACACCCCGCACTCAATGGACCCGCCCACGCTGTCCAGTTCCTCCCTGGCCTCCAGGATGGCTGCCTGCATCCGCTCTCCCGCCTCGTCGTTCAGCACGGGGAAGTCCTTGTACTGCACCGCCTTGAGGCTCTCCCAGTCCTCCATGGCCTCGTCGGAGATGCCGTAGACGGAGCTGATGTGGGCCCCCACGAAGACGTTCCGCTGGGCCAAAATCTGTTTCGCCACGGCCCCCGCGAACACCAGCGGCGCGGTGAGCCGCCCGGAGAAGTGGCCGCCGCCCCGGTAGTCCTGGAACCCGCCGTAGCGGACCTGCGCTGCCCAGTCGGCGTGGCCGGGCCGGGCCAGGTCCTTGGTGCGGGAGTAGTCCCCGGACCGGGTGTCCGTGTTCTCGATCACCGCGCAGAGGGGCGTGCCGGTGGTATGGCCCTCAAAGACGCCGGAGAGGATGCGGGGCTCGTCCGCCTCCCGCCGCTGGGTGGAGAGGTTGTTCTTTCCCGGGGCCCGGCGGGCCATGTCGAAGCGGATGGCCTCCATATCCAGCGCCAGTCCGGCAGGGACCCCCTCCAGCACCACGCCGATGGCGGGGCCGTGGGACTCGCCGAAGATCGTGTATTTCATGGTGTTTCCTCCATTCCCTCCGTGTACCAGCGCCACTGCAGACCCCGGGCGGCCGCATAGCTGTATCCGCCCTCCTCCAGGAGGCCCTGCGCCGGAATGTTTTTTGGGTCAAAGCAGTCCCCGTCGGCCCAGACCACGATAGGGTCGTCCCGGCCGGGGACCAAGTCGGTGCGGATGGCCAGATAGCAGTCTAAGATATCGCAGGAGTACCGCTCCTGCCAGCCCGCGATGTGGAAGACCCGGACGCCGGTGAACAGAAGCTCCAGGGGCTTGGCCCACTGGCTGTGGAACACCAGCCGCAGCCGGTAGCCGCCTGGCCCGCTCATGCGCATGGCGTTTGTTTCGTCCACATAGCAGCCGCTCCGGTACTCCGCCCGGACCAGACAGCTGTCGTGAAAGCCGCTGAAATCGGTCAGCAGGGCGTCGATGTCCGTCTGGTTTTGTACAGTGTGCCAGGGCTCCATAGCCTTACTCCTTTACGATCCGCCCGCCCAGATTCTCGTAGTCCTCCCAGAAGTCCGGGTAGGACTTGGCCACGCACTCCGCGCCGGTGATGGTGACAGGCTGTTCGCACTGGGTGGCGGCCACGGCCGCCATCATGGCGATGCGGTGGTCGTTGTGGCTGTCCACAGTGACGCCCCCGGAAAGGCAAGGCTTGCCGTGTATGGTCAGGCTGTCGGGGTGCTCTTCCACGTCCGCCCCCAGGGCGTTCAGGACCTCTGTCACGGTCGCCAGCCGGTCGCTCTCCTTGATGCGCAGCCGTGCGGCGTTGGTGAGCCCGGTGGTGCCTTCCCGCACCGCCGCCATAGCCGCCAAGGGCGGCACCAAATCAGGGCACTGGCTCACGTCGATGGTCACATCCCCCGGCCGGGACAGCCGCGCGTAATGGGCGGCAATGACCATATCTCCCTGAACAGAAAAGGCGTTCAGCCCCTCGATGGTTACATCGCTCCCCAGAAGGTGAGCGGCATACCAGAACGCCGCCTGGGACCAGTCGGCCTCAATGGTGAAGTCCCTGGCCCGTAACCTCTGCCGCCCCGGCACCCGGAACCGCTCGTAGTTTCGGTTCTCCACCCGGACGCCGAACTGCTCCAGCACGTCCAGGGTCATGGCCACGTAGTCCCGGCTCTCCAGCGGGGTGGTCAGGACGATCTCGCTGTCCCCGTCCAGCAGGGGCAGGGCGTACAGCAGCCCCGTGACGAACTGGCTGGACACATTTCCCGGCAGGCGGTACTCCCCGGCGGGCAGAGTCCCCCGGACGGTGAGCACCCCGTCCCTCTGCTCATAGGAGATTCCCTTGGCGTCAAAAATGTCGAAGTAGGGCCCCTGGGGCCGCTCCATGAGCCGCCCCCGCCCGGTGAAGTGCCCGCCGCCCCGGAGGGCCAGCGCCACAGGGATCAAAAACCGCAGCGTGGAGCCGCTCTCCCCGCAGTCCAGCACCGGCAGGCCGTCCTCTCCGGCGGGCCGCCCCGTCCGCAGCGCGGCCACGCAGTCCTGGGTGGCCCGGATATCCTGGGAGGGGGAGAGGTTCGACAGCGCCCCGCGCCCCTCCGACAACGCCAGGGCCAGCACCGCCCGGTGGGCCTGGGACTTGGAGGCGGGGGGCGTCACGGTCCCCGCCAGCTTCGCGGGGGTAATGGTCACATCCATGTCACATCTGCCTATAGACGGCCTCCAGATGCCGGAGCACCGTCTCCTTTTCCATCTTCACCGCCGCGGCGCGGCCCAGCTCCTCCAGGAGGATAAAGCTGATCCGGCTCCCGGCGCTCTTCTTGTCCAGGCCGATGGCCTCCACGATATCGTTCCAGCCGCAGTCGATGCGGGTGGGCAGGCCCAGGGCCGCCACGGCGGCGGTCACCTGCTCCGGCACCTCCGCCGGGGTGATGCCCAGCTCCACCCCCAGCCGGGCTGCCACGCACATGCCGGCCGCCACCGCCTGCCCGTGGGTCCAGGTCTCATAGTTCCCCGCCTTCTCAAAGGCGTGGCCCACGGTGTGGCCGAAGTTGAGCAGCATCCGCGCGCCGGTGTCCCGCTCGTCCTCTACGACTACTTTTCGTTTTAAATCGCAGCAAGTATACAAAATGTGTTCAATTTCGTCCATCAGTTCCCCCCGGCTGGGGCGGGCGGTGAGGAAGTCGAAGAAGTCCCGGTCGTAGATACAGCCGTACTTCACCACCTCCGCCATGCCGTCGGCGAAGGTCTTGTCCGGCAGGGTGTCCAGGGTATCCGGGTCCATGAGCACCAGCCGGGGCTGCCAAAAGGCTCCGGCCAGGTTCTTCCCGTGGTCCAGGTCCACGGCCACCTTTCCCCCCACGGAGGAATCCACCTGGGACAGCAATGTGGTGGGGATCTGCACGAAGTCCACGCCCCGGAGGATGGTGGCGGCGGCAAACCCCGCCAGGTCCCCCACCACCCCGCCGCCCAGGGCGACGACCGCGTCGGAGCGGGTGAGGCCGAAAGCCATCATCTCCTCCCACAGCGCTGAGAGCTGTGAAGCGTTTTTACTTTCCTCTCCGGCAGGCACAGCGGCGACAGCGGTCTCAAACCCCGCGGCGGCGAGGCTGGACACCTGCCTTGCGCTGTACAGCGGCCCCACGGTGGAGTCGGTGACCACGAACAGCCTCCGGGCCCTGGGGCACACGGCCCGGATATGCTCCCCCGCCCGATCCAGCAGGCCCCGCTGGATCAGGATGTCGTACTCCCTCCCGGGCAGGTCTACGGTCAGTGTTTTCATAGGATGGCCACCTTTCGGTCAACAGTCCTTGTCGATGGTCTCTTTGATGATCCTGGCCCGCTGGAGCATCCGGTGGAGGTTCTCCCGGTCCCCCCGGCGGATGGTGTAGGCGAAGGCCGCCAGCTCCTCCACCAGGGTGTCGATCTCCCGGACCAGGGCGTCCTTGTTCTCCAGGAACAGCTCCGTCCACATATCCTCGTTCAGCTTCGCCACCCGGGTCATATCCTTGAAGCTCCCGGCGGAGAAGCCCTCAAAGTTGGGGGCCGAGGGGCTGCCCACGTAGGCGCAGGACACCACATGGGCCAGCTGGGAGGTGTAGGCGATGATGTGGTCGTGCTGGTCCGGCGTGGAGGGGGTCAGCCGGGCGAAGCCCAGCCGGGACATGAACCCCCACAGCTCCTTGACGCAGCTGTCCGGTGTGCCCGGATAGGGGGTCACGATGAGGGACGCCCCCTGGAACATATCGGGGAAGGAAAATGCGTAGCCGGACCGCTCGATGCCGGCCATGGGGTGGCCGCCGATGAAGTGGAATCCGGCGTCCTTCACCACCGCCTCCAGGGGGTGGCAGATGACGCCCTTCACGCCGCCGCAGTCCATGACGATCCCGCCCTTGCGGAACTGGTCCCGGTGCTCCGTGACGTACTGCACCACGGCCTGGGGGTACAGGGCGATGATCACCAGCTCGCACTCCGCCAGCCGCTCCGCCGTCAGGGCGGCGGAGACGATGCCCTCGTCCAGGGCACGACTCAGCACCGCCCCGTCGGTGTCATAGCCCAGGAGGGTGCAGTCGGTGTACGCGTGGATGGCTTTCGCCATGCTGCCGCCGATGAGGCCCAGGCCCACCACGCCAACTGTCTTTACCATAGGGCGCCTCCTTTACTCCACCACCGGGGTGCCGGTCATAAAGGAGTGGTCCGCGTAGGGGCGGACGGCCTTCAGCTTTTCCATCAGGGCCGCGAAGCGGTCCGGGCGGAGGCTCTGGGGACCGTCGCAGAGGGCGTGCTCCGGGTCGTTGTGGACCTCGATGATAAGGCCGTCCGCGCCGCAGGCCGTGGCCCCCAGGGCCGTGGGCGGCACCAGCTGCCAGCGCCCGGTGGCGTGGCTGGGGTCCACCACCACCGGCAGGTGGCTCAGCTCGTGGAGCA
>CANQCS010000169.1 GCA_947589745.1 uncultured Oscillospiraceae bacterium | reverse complement strand
TGACCCTGGGTTACTTTTTGTGCAAACAAAAAGTAACCAAAAAATTGCTTAAGGGGCTGGGGCCCCTTAAGGATCCCCAGGGATGACGGTTAAGGGCAGATGGGTGGTTTGGACTAGGGGCCAGGGAAAGCATTCATCGGGGGCTGGTTTGTTTTTGCCGTAGTCGATACTACTGGTTGCTCCGTTCCACTACGCAATTGGGGGCGCGGTTCTTGTTGGGCCGTATACGGGAATCTGTCCTGTGCGTAGTGGAACGGAGCAGAACGCAGTCCGATGCGGACCGTATACGGAAATCCTTCAATTGCGTAGTGGAACGGAGCAACCAGCAGTAGGTCAAAGGACAAAACGACCAACGCACCCAATGAGCCCCCGCCCCAGCGCTTCAATCTCCTTGAGGACATACTGAAACAGCCGCTTCGCCTCATACACGGACCCCAGCCCGGTTTAGACCAAACCAGCCACAGGGCGAGCGCAAAACTAAAAAAATAATGAGGAAAGATTCTCAAGAAAACCTCGGTTTTCTTGAGCACGCTTTTGCCTACTTTTCCCGTGGGGGAAAAGTAGGCCAGGGGCGCACCCGTCGGGGGTGCGCATCAAACCCGGTGGGGGCGGAGCCCCCACGCAGTAAGGAGGTCATTTGTTTTGGCCAAGCCAATCATCGCCATTGTCGGCCGCCCCAACGTGGGCAAATCAGCACTGTTCAACAAGCTGATCGGAAAAAGAGTCTCCATCGTGGAGGACACCCCCGGGGTCACCCGGGACCGCATCTATGGGGAGTCCGACTGGAACGGGCGCAAATTCACCCTCATCGACACCGGCGGCATCGAGCCCCGCACCGACAGCCAGATCCTGACGTTCATGCGGGAACAGGCCGAGATCGCCATCAGCCACGCCGACGTGATCGTGTTCCTCACCGACATCAAGACCGGCCTCACCGCCTCCGACGAGGAGGTGGCGTCCATGCTCCAGCGCAGCGGCAAGCCCGTGGTGCTGGCGGTAAACAAGATGGACTCCACAGGGGCCGTGGACCCGGATTTCTACGAGTTCTACAACCTGGGGCTGGGGGACCCTATTGCCATCTCCGCCGTCCACGGCCACGGCACCGGCGACCTGCTGGACGAGTGCGTCAAATACTTTCCCCCCGATGTGGAGGAGGACGAGGAGGACGACCGCATCCAGGTGGCCGTCATCGGCAAGCCCAATGTGGGCAAGTCCTCCCTCACCAATCGGATTTTGGGGCAGCAGCGGACCATCGTCAGCGACGTGGCTGGCACCACCCGGGACGCCATCGACTCCTACTTCGAGAACGACAAGGGCAGGTACGTCTTCATCGACACTGCCGGGATGCGGAAAAAGTCCAGGGTGGACGAGGCCATCGAGCGGTACAGCGTCCTCCGGGCCCAGATGGCCATTGAGCGCAGCGACGTGTGCCTGATCCTAATTGACGCCCAGGAGGGCGTCACCGAGCAGGACACCAAGGTGGCGGGCCTGGCCCACGAGGCCGGGAAGGCCAGCATCATCGTGGTCAACAAGTGGGACCTTATCGAGAAGGACGGCAAGACCATGGAAAAGATGCGGGAGGAGGTCCGGCAGGGGCTCTCCTTCATGCCCTACGCCCCCATCCTCTTTATCTCCGCCCTCACCGGCCAGCGGGTGGACCGGCTCTTTGAGCTCATCAACTATGTGAACGACCAGGCCGGAACTCGCATCACCACCGGGATGCTGAACAGCGTTCTGGCCGACGCCCAGACCAGGGTCCAGCCCCCCACCGACAAGGGCCGGCGGCTGAAAATTTACTACATGACCCAGGCCGGAACCCGGCCGCCTCATTTCGTCTGCTTCTGCAACGACGCAAGGCTTTTCCACTTCTCCTATCAGCGGTATTTAGAGAATCAGATTCGCTCGGCCTTTGGCCTGGAGGGCACACCCATCCGCATGACCATCCGGGAGAAGGGCGACAAGGAGGAGTAAGCAATGTTTGAGAGTTTTTCCTATCAGTATCTGCGGGACGGCGGTGCCCACGCGCTGATCCTGCTGGCGGTGATCGCTGTGCTGGCCTATTTCCTGGGCTGTTTCAACGGGGCGGTCATCGTGTCCAAGTATATCCTGCGGGACGATGTCCGCAACCACGGCAGCGGCAACGCGGGGCTCACCAACTTCTACCGCACCTTCGGCGGGCCGCTGACGGCGGTGGTCATCCTCTGCGACGTGCTGAAGGCGGTGCTGGCGCTGTCCATCGCCGCGGCCCTGGTGGCCCCGGTGGCCGGCGGCTGGGACAGCTGGGGCGTGACCTTTGCCAAATACTGGGCCGGGGTGTTCTGCCTGCTGGGCCACATGTTCCCCTGCATGTTCCACTTCAAGGGCGGCAAGGGCATCCTCTCCGGCGGCACCGTCGCCATTATGATCGACTGGCGCATCGCGCTGCTGGTGTGGGGCGGGTTCCTGGTCCTCACCGCGCTGACGAAGTACGTATCCCTGGGCTCCTGCTGGGCGGGGCTCACCTTCCCCATCGGCACCTGGTTCGTGTACCACGACCCCGTGCTGCTGGTGCTGGGCATCGCCTGCGGCGGGCTGGTGCTGTGGCAGCACCGGGCCAACATCAAGCGTCTTCTCAATGGCACCGAGAGCAAATTCCACTTCCACCACAAAAAATCGTAGGAGGCTTTTTGGATGAAAATAACGGTACTTGGCAGCGGCGGCTGGGGCACGGCCCTGTCGATCCTGCTGCTGGACAACGGCAACGACGTGACCCTGTGGTCCTTTTTGGAGTCCGAGGCGGAGACCCTGCGGACCACCCATGAGAACCCCATGCTGAAGGGCGTCCCCCTGCCGGAGGCGCTGAAGATCACCACCGGCATGGACAGCGTGAAGGACAGCGAGATCGTGGTCCTGGCCACGCCCTCCTTCGCCGTCCGGCAGACGGCCCGGAAGATGGCCCCCCTGCTGCGGGCGGATCAGGTGGTGGTGTCCGTGGGCAAGGGCATCGAGAAGGACACCGCCAAGCGGCTGACGGAGATCATCGAGGAGGAGACCGGCGGCGTCTGCCCGGTGGTGGCCCTCTCCGGGCCGTCCCACGCCGAGGAGGTGGGCCGCCGGGTGCCCACGGGCTGCGTGGCGGCCAGCAAGGATATGAAGGCCGCGGAGCTGGTGCAGGACGTGTTCATGAGCCCCCGGTTCCGGGTGTACACCAACCCGGACGTCACCGGCGTGGAGCTGGGCGCGGCGCTGAAGAACATCCTGGCCCTGTGCTGCGGCATCAGTGACGGCATGGGCCTGGGGGACAACACCAAGGCCCTGCTGATGACCCGTGGCATGACGGAGATGGCCCGGCTGGGCGTGGCCCTGGGGGGCCACAAGGAGACCTTCGCCGGCCTCAGCGGCATGGGCGACCTGATCGTCACCTGCACCTCCATGCATTCCCGGAACCGCCGCTGTGGTATCCTGATCGGCCAGGGCAAGGATGTCCAGGAGGCCATCAAGGAGGTGGGGGCCACGGTGGAGGGCTACTTCGCCGCCCTCAGCGCCCACCAGCTCAGCCAAAAGGCCGGGGTGGAGATGCCCATCTGCGAGAGCGCCTACCGGGTCCTCTACGAGGGCCAGCCGGTGGGGAGTGTGCTGGAGCAGCTCATGAACCGGAACAAGCGCCGCGAGGCCGACGAGAGCTGGATCTAGTTCCTTTTTCTTGAAAGAAAAAGGAACCAAAAAGAACTTTAACATCGCTCTCAAAGCGTTGCGATACCTGCGTTTTCCGCACGGTAACGATGGCGCTTTCTGAGAGGGAAACTCCGCTCCCGTGTACACAGAATAAGCCGGAGCCCTTTCGGCGCTGCACCGGGGGCCGCACCCCCTGACCCCTACGATTCACGAGGTATAGGATTATGTCTATCAGCCAGGATCATATCAGAAATTTCAGCATCATCGCCCACATCGACCATGGAAAGTCCACCCTTTCCGACCGCCTGATCGAGCTCTGCGGCGCTGTCGCGGAGCGCGACATGGAGAGCCAGCTCTTGGACAACATGGACCTGGAGCGGGAGCGGGGCATCACCATCAAGGCCCGGGCCGTCTCCCTCAACTACCAAGCGGAGGATGGGGAGACTTATGTCCTCAACCTCATCGACACCCCCGGCCACGTGGACTTCAACTACGAGGTTTCCCGCTCCCTGGCGGCCTGCGAGGGCGCCGTGCTGGTGGTGGATGCCTCCCAGGGCATCGAGGCCCAGACCCTGGCCAACACCTATCTGGCCCTGGACAACGACCTGGAGATCCGCCCCGTTGTCAACAAGATCGACCTCCCCGCCGCCGACCCCATGAAGGTCAAGCACGAGATCGAGGACATCATCGGCATCCCCGCCCTGGACGCCCCGGAGATCTCCGCCAAGGTGGGCATCAATATCCCCGCCGTGCTGGAGGACATTGTGGCCAACATCCCCGCCCCCTCCGGCGACCCGGACGCGCCCCTGCGGGCCCTGATCTTTGACAGCTACTACGACGCCTACAAGGGAGTTATCGTCTACTTCCGCATCGTGGACGGCACCCTGCGGAAAGGAATGTCCATCCGCATGATGGCCTCCGGGGCCCAGTACCAGATCCTGGAGTGCGGCGTCATGCGGCCCCTGGGGTTGGAGCCCTGCGACGAGCTGCGGGCCGGCCAGGTGGGCTACCTCACCGCCTCCATCAAGAACGTCCGGGACACCGAGGTGGGCGACACCGTCACCGGCGTGGATAACCCCGCCGCCGAGGCCCTGCCCGGCTACCGCAAGGCCCAGTCCATGGTCTACTGCGGCGTGTACACCGAGGACGGCAGCAAGTACCCCGACCTCCGGGAGGCCCTGGAGAAATTGCAGCTCAACGACGCCTCCCTGACCTTTGAGCCGGAGAGCTCCGTGGCCCTGGGCTTCGGGTTCCGCTGCGGCTTTTTGGGGATGCTCCACTCCGAGGTCATCCAGGAGCGGCTGGAGCGGGAGTTCGATTTGGACCTTATCACCACCCTGCCCTCCGTCATCTATCAGGTCACCAAGACCGACGGCACCGTAGTCCGGGTGGACAACCCCCACAACTACCCCGACCCCGCCTCCATCGCCGAGGCCCGGGAGCCCTATGTCAAGGTGTCCATCCTCACTCCCCAGGAGTACGTGGGGAACATCATGCCCCTGTGCCAGGACCGGCGGGGCGAGTTCAAGGATATGCAGTACCTGGACACCAACCTGGTGGAGCTCCACTATCAGATGCCCCTCAACGAGATCATCTACGACTTCTTCGACACCCTCAAGGCCCGCACCAAGGGGTATGCGTCCCTGGACTACGAGTTGAGCGAGTACCGGGCCAGCGACTTGGTCAAGGTGGACCTGCTCCTGAACGGCGACCAGGTGGACGCCCTCAGCTTCATCGCCCACCGGGACAAGGCGTACCCACGGGCCCGGCGGCTCTGTGAGAAGCTGAAGGACAACATCCCCCGCCAGCTCTTCGAGGTGCCCATCCAGGCCGCCATCGGTGGCCGGATCATCGCCCGTGAGACGGTGAAGGCCATGCGCAAGGACGTGCTGGCCAAGTGCTACGGCGGCGATATCACCCGGAAGAAGAAGCTGCTGGAGAAGCAGAAAGAGGGCAAGAAGAAGATGCGGACGTTGGGGAC
>CANQCS010000168.1 GCA_947589745.1 uncultured Oscillospiraceae bacterium | reverse complement strand
TCATTCCTGCCGGAGCCGAGGCATTCCTGCAAGATGTCCCGGACGCGGAGATACATCTTGTGGACAGCGGACACTTTGCTTTGGAGTCACGATGCGGCGAGATAGCGGAATATATCAAAAGATGGCTTAAAAAAGTAAATAAATAACAGGAGGCTGTCGTTATGGAACAAAATGAGAATCGATATGAAGAACTGATCCGTGCGTTTCACCTTACATGGGATGCGTTTCCCGGCACGGCTCGTCTGATTGACAAGGGGAATCATGTTCTGGCGGTCAATCAGGCGGCAGGTCTTACCGAAGGGCAGGTCTGCGCAAAAATAGGAGCTCCGGAAAGCCACAGGGGATGCAGAAAAGCGCTGGCACTGTCTACGCAAACAGCACAAGTTGACAGGCCAATCGAAAATAAAATTCGCGCTTGGGTTCCGGTAGAGGGATACCCGGAAGTTGTCGTACATTTTTCCGTTATACTCCCGGAGTGTGATCAGTGACCATGGGATACTGGAAAAGCCATCTCGGCGTCTTTTATGTGATTCTTTCTGCGGTCCTGTTCGGTACGATGCCTTTATTAACAAGAATCGCCTATGCCCATGGCAGTAATGCATATACTGTTGCCTTTGGCCGGTTCTTCTTTGGCAGCATTGTGCTGGGCATCGTCTGTTCTGCATTACCGGGTTGCTCCATAAAAATCAGCAGAGACCAATTTCTCGCCTTGCTGAAGCTATCGGTGCCCTATGCCCTGATGCCTATACTGCTGTATGCTTCGTACACTTATATTGACAGCGGTATGGCGACCACTCTTCATTTTACTTATCCTGTTGCGGTCATGTTGATTATGGCAGTATTTTATAAAGCGCTGCCAGATGCAAAACAGATCATTTGCGCTATTCTTTGTGTGGGAGGCATGGTATTTCTCTATACGCCAAACGGGCAGGTCCGCATAGGTGGGATCGTTTTGGCAGTTGCCTCCGGGATCATTTATGCTGTATATATTGTTTTGCTGGGAAAAAGTACTGCCAAAAGACTTCACTCTCTTGTGCTTGCGTTTTGGATCTCAATGCTGTCCACAGTAGAGATCGGGTTAATTGCGCTTTTTAGCAAAAAACTCGTTTTCAGTCTTGATGCAGCAGGATGGGCGGCAGAAGTTGGTCTTGCTCTGTTTGCCACAGTTTTTGCTTTAGCGCTGTTCCAAAAGGGGGTGTTCCTCTGTGGAGAAGTGAAGGCATCCCTGTTCAGCACATTTGAACCGCTTACGGGGATTGTGATCGGCGTAATCGTTTTTCACGAAGTATTGACCGCAAAGGAATTGATTGGAATGATCAGTATACTTGCTGCGGCGATCTTGCTCGTCATGCCGACAAGGAAAACGCAGATCTTGGAATAGAAGATTAAGCGGACTGCTGGATTTGCCCATGCAGTCCGCTTGATTTTTCGCAAAGGAAAAGTATTAGATGGGGAAGGCAGGGATAAAATTCTCAAGGAAATTGGCAACACCATCAGAATCGTGATCCAGTGTGATGTAGTCTGCCGCTGCCTTTACATCTGGGTGTGCGTTTCCCATTGCCACACCCACCCCTGCTATACGGAGCATCCGTAAATCGTTTAGTCCGTCACCGAAAGCCATGGTTTGCGCGGCAGTCAGGCCCAGGTATCTCATCAGAGTTTGTAGCGCGATACCCTTGTCAGCTTGACTGCTGTTGATTTCAATATTGTTTGGCAGGGAAGATGAAACGGAAAGCTGCGGAAATTGCGCGGGAATGGCCCGGAGAAGTTGGCTCCAAAGGCCAACATCTTTTGTATACAGTTGGATCTTCTGGACCGTGCGGAACTGTTTCAACAGGAATAATGGGGGATCCTGTATAGGTGTGCGATATTCCTTTATCGCTTGTAACGTGTGGACTGATGCAATATAATCAGGTGCGCTTTCCCACATGTCGGTGGACATGTACCCCCAACTGCCTGCGTAGCAGTCATAAATTACCGGAAAAGTGTCCAAGTAGGATAAAATGGCGAGAGCGTCCTGAATCGGTATTTCCGAAGCGTAGATGGTGATCCCACGCACGATATCCTTGACCTGCGCGCCGTTCATGGTAATTGCATAATGAACAAAGGGGATCTTTTGTATTGTCTCCGGCATACCGCGATAGAACCGCCCCGTTGCGGGTACTATCTCAATGTCAGCATCGGCAGCGGTCTCCAAAGCGGTCATAGTGCGTTGCGTCAGCACTTTTCCCGAGGTGAGCAACGTACCGTCCAGATCCACTGCAATCAATTTGATAGCAGGCATACTCATCTCTCCCGACTCCTTTCAGAAAGAAATAATTCGCGCATTTCACGGAATGCTATGCGTTCCGTGAAATGCGCATTGTTGTTCTGAAGGCGGCTCCCGGTTATCCTTTTACTGCGATAGCTTCCACCTCGAACTTTGCGGCCTTATTGGGAAAGGCCACTAGCACAGCGGAGCGGGCAGGTTTATTATCTCCCCAAGCGGCACCATATTCCGCATTGATGGCAGGCATATCCGCGCCATCAGCGGCGTAGACCATGGTCTTCACCACATCTTCCATGGTGAACCCGGCGTTCTCAAGGACGGTGCGCAGATTGGCCATGGCCTGACGGGTCTGGGAAGCAGCATCCTCCCCTGCCATTTTCTTGGTGGCCGGGTCGATCCCTAGCTGACCAGACACATACAGAGTATCCCCCACTCGAACGGCGGCGCTCAACGGGTTTACGGAAGTAGCGGATTTGTAATAGATACGTTCCATCTCATTCACCTCATATTAATTAGTATTTGTCTGCGTGAAGCAGCAGATCCATCAGATGTATACCCTGCTTTCCGCCAGTGCGGATGCCTTGGGTGCAAGGGACGCAGTAACAGATGACCTTGTCTGTATGGATATTGGCACAGTGAGCTTCCATCAGCGCCCTTTGTTCCTCAGGCGTGTGGGGACGGAACATACCCTCAGCCTCCTCGATAAAATGACGGGGCGCAAATCGGCCATTCGCCTCCGGCAGCGGTTGATAGAGCGTCGTACCGCAGAAGTGCGTTTTGTCGTAGTTCTCCTCCTGCTCGACAATGTCAACATTAATCTTGCGAAGGATATTGCGGACAGCATCTTGCTCAGCACGGTTATCACGGCAGCGCCAGCAATCCTGCAAGGTCATCTTTTCATGGTGCAGATCGGGGAAAGGAAATTCGTCATCATTCTGGAGGATCTCCCAAATGGAGACGACCTTGGCTTTCGAATCCTCTCCGCAGATGGCGGCACACGTGTTGCAGATGCAGACGGCTGTGTCATCCTCCGTCATCGCGCCATGGGCAGGCCGGCAGCATCCGGCGACGGTCATACCAAAGCGCCTGGCCAGGTAATCTGATATCTCCTTGCTGCTGTCCGGGGAGAACGCTGTGAATTTACAACTTGGATAATAGATAGTTGCCATATCCTCACTCCTTTTTATAATAACAGATTGGGATTCAACATGATCTTTTGAAATTCCTTGAAATTTTTACAGCTGCGGATCTGCTGTATGACTGCACTGTCTGACAGTATCTGCGCCAGTACGCGGTAAAGTGCCTGGAAGTCATTGAGTGAGTCGGGGGAAATGGCCATGAGAAACACAACATAGACCTGTTTGCCCGCCCATTCGATCCCATCGGGAGAAATGGCAACGCAAATGCCGTTACTACTGGCTTCAAAGCTGACGGAGTGGGGTATGGCAAAGCCGTTGTAGCCTGTGGAAACTGCTTGCTCCCGTTGCAGCACCTTGTGCCAGTACTGTTCGCCCACATAGCCGTTTTTGTACATCCTGCTGCACAGGTCACGGATTGTCTGCTCCCGGGTAGAACTATGCGCCTGAAACAGGAAATTCTCAGCGGAAAAATAGAACTCAAAGTTCTGGGCTAGGTACTCTAGTTCCTTCTGGTTCTGTACACGCTCAATCGCGTTCTGTACAGCGTCATAGTCCTGCTTGGTGAGGAATGGGCTGATGTGGACGCTGGCTTGATGGCTGCCTACAGCATGGTCTACGGTCGATATGATCAGATCCTGATGCAGCTGTGACAGATCATCTGTCAGAACGAGCGTATGCGTGATGGTCATCTCGTCACCGAAACGCTGCATGAGTTTCTGCGTCAGGGATTTGCCTACATCAAGGTAGTCCGGTGCGATGAGTGCGCATTTGACGGTATTCTCTGTCACGTTTTGACGCTCGATCTCTGCCCCAATATGGAGAACGATAAATGATATTTCGTCCTCCGGAGGATAATTGTTGATCAGCTGACGGTATAGCAACTGATTCACTATAAAAATGGCAATGTCGTACAGGAAGGGGGACGAGGTATGGAGTGACGCTTTCATCGGATTTGTGACAGTCTGACCACTGGCACTGCGAAGGATCATATTCTTGATATGCAGCGCGAGTCGGACCAGGAAGTCGTTACTGTTCAGACGGACGCAGTAAGCCTGCTCCGCGCTGATAATGATCTGCTGGATCTGTCGCAGAAGATCTATGCCGATAAAGGAGGACAAGTCCTCTCCCATGCTGTTTTCATTGGGGGTGGAGTTGGCTTTGATGAGGAAATAAATCTGCATAGCATCGGCGGGGCCGATTTGGACCCGGCAAATCTGCTCAACGCCCTCTTTGACTTGGTGCGCCAGACTGCCCTCGCTCTTTTCCAGGAGCTCCGTCTGAAAGATGTCCTCAATATCTTCCTGCTTCATGTCGTTTCCGCTGGTGATCCGGCTGATTAGCGTCAGGATATGAAGCATGAGATTCATCTTGGCGAAGTCATTCAAATAGAAGCCATTGTCCCGATATGCGCGCTCCAGAAGAGAAAGTACACTGTCCACAGTCTCCTGTGAAAAGTAGTTCTTTAGTGTGGAGAGGTTGGGCAAGTCGCTGTTTTCCTGTTGAATAATATGGTTCATCAGTTTGCGCTTGTCCCGTTCGCTGCCTGCGATTTGAACGTCGTTGTTTCGTGTGCGGAAACGGACGTTTAGGTACGCGTAAGACTGATTCATCTTGCGGAGGTCGCTCTTCAGTAGGGAGTAGCTGATGTAAAGCTCCTGACACAGATCGAATATATTCACGCTGTTTCCGTGGTCCAGCAGGAGACGCTTGCATAGGTAGACGGCGCGCTCCCGGTAGCCGTCCGGGATGGAGTTGATCTGCTGCAACAGGCCATTAGCGTCCTGCCGGCTGATGATGTAGCCACCTGGCCGGGAGAGGATGACCGGTTGCGGGTTCATAGCATTGATGTCGTTGATGTAATTGATGACTGTGCGCACAGAAACACCCAGCTGATCTGCCAACTGTTTCCCAGGGACCGGACGGTTGCTTTTTGCCAGCTGTCGAACCATTTGAATCTGCTTTTCCTGCATACAACCACTACCCTTATTATAATAGGCCGTCACCGACTGTTCATACTTAAACACAATTTATTTCGTTTCATCAACCAAAAATTTTCATCCCGACGTGAAAATATTTGGTTGATAGTATGCTGCTGTTTGTTGTATGCTGTCGCCAGAACAAATCGATATTGCAATAGCGATTTTCACCGCGCCCCCAAAAATCACAACAAATTAAATTATATGGTTATCCCTGTGAATCAGCAGGAATAGAAAGAGCAATAGCGACAAGGAGGCGCTCGGGGAGAGCGGCAGGGAA
>CANQCS010000167.1 GCA_947589745.1 uncultured Oscillospiraceae bacterium | reverse complement strand
TGCTTCCGCTTCTCCCGCCGTTTTTTCCCTGCCGCTCTCCCCGAGCGCCTCCTTGTCGCTATTGCTCTTTCTATTCCCGCTGATTCACAGGGATAACCATATTCATAATTACTATCGGTTTGCTACCCACATTTCCTTTGATTGTGGTGTCAAGATACACAACTCTATCCGATTTACATTGCAAAACAGGTTGGGAAACAGGCTGCAAAAACGGGGGAGCACAAATAACCGATATATTCTGGAGCACTATGGAGGCAGCAAGGGGCTTCGATATCTAAATAAGTTCCCATTATGCCCAATCAGTTACATCCAGACAAAAGCTCCTTTATACAAACCAAAAGGGGTTTGCAAATACACGGAATCAGGCAGGGCGAAAATCCACGAGAACCTTAAATTCAATGTCACGGTAATGCTCATGCTCATGCGTGAGAAATATACCAACGGCAGTATTGAGTTTACAGATAATCGACTTTCGCTCTGGGCAGCGCAGTATGGGAAGTGTGCAATAACAGGCAAGATGTTGTGGATTGACGAAATTCACTGCCACCACAAGGTTCCCCTGGAAAACGGCGGAACCGATAGATACAAAAATCTTGTCATTGTACATAAGGATGTCCATATCCTCATTCATGCCACACAGCCTGAAACCATACAAGTCTACCTCGACCGTATCGGCCCAACGCAAACCATGCTTAAGAAGATTAGCAAGTACAGAATGATGGCTGGAAACACAGCTATCTGATGACCGTTTCTATGTTTTGAAAATGTGCCTTTCACTAAAAGTCTTAGAATGATGGAACGCCGTGTGCGGGGAAACTCGCATGCACAGTGTGGAGCGGGGGAAAATCCGGAGATTATTTCAAAGGATTACCTATCGCTATTTCTCTGCTTTGACAGCGATATGGACGCGGAGTCCTTCGCCGGACGGAAGTCCGCCATGTTCCTGATCCTTCCGGAGGAAGATGCCACCAAGAACTTCATGGCCGGACTGGTCATCCAGAACCTTTCCCGGGAGCTGTTCTCCGTGGCGGATGAGAACGGCGGAAAGCTGAAGAACCGTGTGGTGCTGTTCTGCGACGAGCTGGGCACCATGCCGCCCTTCGACATCCTGCCTCTGTTCTCCGCCGGACGGTCCCGGAAGCTGACGCTGGTGCCTATCATCCAGAGCCTCGCGCAGCTGGAGAAGAACTACGGCAAGGAGGGAGCGGAGATCATTGTAGATAATACGCAGGACGTGTGACGCGAAGTCGTACAACGAATTGCTATCATAGCTGCCCTATCCATTTGGGGTAATCCTACTGTGACCCGCCTGGGTGGCAACGCCCGGGTGGGAAGCTCACAGGACAACGTGGGAAAGCTGACAGCCTACATCAGCCGTACTGCCAGGATAAGTATGTCATGGAGAATGTAATGTGAATCATCGCAAGGGTCGTTATGTTGAATAGGCGAAATCAGGCTGATACGCCTAAACCAAAAAGGTGTGGAGGCGGCGCGGGGAATTGTCTTGTACCCCGTGCAAATGGACATATGCCTCCCGGCTCATAGATGGCTCCTAAAGCATACAGAATTATTCGTTGTTCGGAACGCGGTAAGCCCTATGTGTTCCTCACATAGAGGTATCGACCCCGCAAGGGGAAGAAATGGCACAGAGGGTATGGGAACGGGACAAAAAGCGAAGGCCATCCTGTAATGGGATGGATAGGGGTTCAGGATTTGCCCCAACCCGAAAGGGTGCTGACTTGTCCCAAGGTATTTCATAGCAAGAAACGGAGGTAAACCTATGAACGGTAATTGTTCAACGACGGGGCGCAAAAGCCTTGAGAGATTGCCGGACACGGCGACGCTGGAACGTCAATGGAAATCTATCGACTGGAAGAAAGCGGAGGTCGAGGTCAATAGGCTGCAAGCCAGGATTGCTAAGGCGACCCAAGAAAAGAAATGGAGCACAGTGAAACGATTACAGTATCTTTTGACGCATTCGTATTATGCAAAAGTGTTGGCAGTGAGGAAGGTGACCACCAACAAAGGAAAGAACACGCCGGGCGTGGATAAGGAGTTGTGGAATACTCCGGCTGCAAAAATGCGCGGCGTGCTGTCTCTGACGGATAAAGGGTATAAGGCAAAGCCCCTGCGCCGCGTGTACATTGAGAAAAAGGGGAAAAAGGCCAAACGCCCTTTGGGGATTCCCTGTATCTATGACAGGGCCATGCAGGCACTCTACGCACTGGCACTGGACCCTGTATCAGAGACAACGGCAGATACAAAATCCTTTGGATTCCGTAAAGGAAGATGTGCGCAGGATGCGTGTGAGTACATTTTTACAGCGCTCAGTCGCAAATACTCTCCTCAATGGGTGCTGGAAGGCGACATCAGGGGGTGTTTCGACCACATTAGCCATGAATGGCTGACTGAGTATATCCCTATGGACACGTCCGTACTGAAGCAATTCTTAAAAGCGGGATTTGTATTCCAGGAGGAACTGTTTCCCACGGATGAAGGCACACCCCAAGGCGGCGTCATTTCACCAATCCTTGCCAATATGGCGTTGGATGGGATGCAGAAAGCCCTTGCTGACCGGTTCCACACCAATAGATTAGGCAAGGTTGACCTGCGATTCAAAAATGCCCATCAGGTTAATCTGGTACGGTATGCTGATGATTTTATTGTTACGGCAGCCACCAAGGAGATAGCGGAAGAAGCAAGGGAAATTGTTCGCACCTTTCTTGCGGCCAGGGGACTGGAACTGTCCGAGGAAAAGACGGTCATCACACACATTGAAGACGGATTCGATATGTTGGGCTGGACTTTCCGAAAATTTAAAGGAAAGCTCATTGTGAAGCCGTCCAAGAAATCGGTCAAAACCCTTAACGACAATCTGCACAACACAGTCCTCGAAAGAGGAAAGGCATGGAGGCAGGAAGACCTTATTCGGGTGTTAAACCGCCAGATGCGTGGCTGGGCGAACTACCATCAGTCTGTCTGTGCGAAGGACGCCTTCTCGCGTGCCGACCACATTCTCTATGAAATGCTGTGGCGATGGGCGAAACGCCGCCATCCCCAAAAGAACCGCAAGTGGATAGCGGCCCACTATTGGCACAGCAAAGAACTCCGCAACTGGGTATTTGCAACGAAAAATGCGGAGTTGATGCGGTTGGGCGAGGTGCCTATCGTCCGACACACAAAAATACGAATGAGCGCCAATCCTTATCTGGACACCGAATATTTTATCAAGCGAAAATTCCAACTTGGAATGAAGCGGTTGTCCGGGAGGTTTAAAAAGATTTGGAGGAATCAAAATGGATGCTGTTATCACTGTGGACAGCCCATGGAAATCAGTGACGAACGGGAAATTATCTACAAAATCCCGAAATCTATGGGCGGTAAGGACGAGGTGCCAAATATGGCCTATGTCCACAAATATTGTCAAAGTACTTTCTTGGAATGCCGCGCGAAAGCGTGATGAAATGCTTGAGCCGTATGAGGGGAAACCTTCATGTACGGTTCTTAGGCGAGGAAGCGGGAGTAATCCCGCCGACTTAGCCGACACGATCTTCGGCGGCTTCGCGCCCCAGAGCCAGACAGCGGAGGCGCTGTCCAAAGCCCTGGGCAGCCGGACAGTGATGAGCGGGTCCATCAGCAAAGGAAAGGGCGAGAGCAACCGCTCTCTCCAGATGATGGAGCGGCCCCTCATGACGCCGGATGAGCTCAAGTCCATTCCCAAGGGCCATTTTGTGGTCATGAAGACCGGCACCCACCCCATGCAGACGCGGCTGCGGCTGTTCCTCGATTGGGGGATCACCTTTGGAAAGCCCTACCAGACCCCGGACCGTGGACGGCGTAAAGTGTACTACGCCGACCGGCGGGAGCTGGAGCGGGCGATAGAGGAGAAGTATCCTCAGCCAAAGAGGGAGGCCCAGCCGGAAAGATCTGGCGCTATCCTCATGGACAGGCCGGATGGATGGCAGCTCTCCGGGGACCGCCCCGCGCCTTTCCACGAGGAACGGGGCGAGGGTACAGCCGTGAGGTGATACATCGGGTACTACGATTCCATCTACGCCGCCCATCTGCCCCATCGGGCGGTGACGGTGTACATGTACCTGAAAGACCGGGCCAACAGGGAGGGTTCCTGTTGGCCCGGTGTGAAGACGATTGCGAAAGAGTTGGACCTGTCCCGCGCCACGGTGCAGAGGGCGCTGCGGGACCTGGAGAACGGGGGCTGGATCGTGCGCACACCACGCCACCGGGACAACGGCAGCAGAACGTCCAACCATTATAGGATCGTCCAGTGATATTACAGATCGCTGTATCGGAAAAAAGAGTGGATTTTTTGATCCAGATATGATATACTTGGGCTCATAGGAGAGTGGTCCCCATGGAGACAGAAACAACGATTGCCCAGAGCATCCGCGCCACAGACACACGGGCGAGGTACGATGCTGCCTGTAAGCGGCTACTGTCCGAGAAGATCATCCTGGCCTGGATCATGAAAAGCTGCCTGGAGGAGTACCGGGACTGCACGGTGGAGGAGATCGCGGAGCGATACATCGAGGGCCAGCCCCAGGTGGGTGAGGTACCGGTGGGCATCGACGAGAGTGTGCCGGTGATCCGGGGATCGCGGAACGAGGACAAGACGCTCACCGAGGGCACGGTGACCTACGACATTCGATTTTACGCTACCGCGCCGGTATCAGGCGATCTGATTCGGCTGATCATCAACACAGAGCTTCAAAACGACTACTACCCGGGCTATCCGCTGACGAAACGCGGGATATACTACTGCAGCAGGATGATCTCGGCGTAGTACGGGACGGAGTTCACAGATGCCCACTACGAGAAGCTGAAGAAGGTGTACTCCATCTTCATCTGCCTGGAGCCGCCGAAGCATCGCCAGAACACCATCACACGGTACAGGATGGTGGAGGAGAACTTGGTGGGCGCGGTACAGGAGCCGGTGCGAAATTATGACCTGCTGAGCATGGTGATGCTGGGGCTGGGCGGGTCGGAGGAGGCGAACTACGGCGGAGTGCTGCGGTTGCTGGATGTGCTGCTGTCCTCGAAGACCAGTGCGGATGAGAAGCGGCAAATTCTGCAAGAGGATTATGATATTCGCATGACACAGACATTGGAGGAGGAGGTGTCGCAGATGTGTGATCTGAGCAAGGGGATTTGGGATAAGGCGATGGCCGAAGGCGAAGCCAAAGGTGAGGCTAGAGGTAAAGCTGTGGGCAGAGCTGAGGGTAGAGCCGAGGGCAAGGCCGAAGGGATACTGACTTCTCTCAAGAGCTTGATGGAGACTATGAGCTGGACCATTGAGCAGGCAATGGCCGCGATGAAAGTGCCGGAGGATGAGCGCGACAAGTACACCCAACTGATGAAGACCTCCATGTCCCAAAACTGAATGCCTGAGAAGGGGGGCGGCTGCTGACGGCAGCCGCCCCCCTTTTATAAACGAAGGGATCTTGGGGTCGTTGAAACGACGCTCATAACGCCGAAAAACAATATCCTCCGCCAAGAGGGGATCCTGCCTATTTGCTGATACCAGCCCCGCCTCACTGTGCGCCCCCTTGAACCGCCTACTTTAGAAGTTTAGAACAGAGAAAGAAACAGAGATCAGCGAGGTGATAAGGACCTATGCTTGATCGCCTGGGGAGTCCCACACATCGTCCTCCGTAGAGGCCAGCTGCTCCGCACATTTTCGTGCGCTGGCATACCGGAAATACCGGATGGGGATATCCCCCTTTCGGACTTCCTCAATGATGCGGTA
>CANQCS010000166.1 GCA_947589745.1 uncultured Oscillospiraceae bacterium | reverse complement strand
TTCTGGTCCCGTTGGGGGAACGACTGTCCCCAGCGGCACGGCCGGGGTGTAGCGCGGGGATAACTTAATGGCATTGCCCAGCTCTCTGTCTTTACATCGGGGTCCACGCACCGGGCCAGCGCCAGACCGCTCCAGCGCAGGGGCCCAGCCTCGGCGCACACCAATGTTGACCCAGACCATTCCGGCCAGCATGGCCACCGCAAGACCCAGGGTGGCCAGGATCAGGCCGATGCTCAGCATACCCTCCACGCCCAACTCTTCAAAGAGCGTACTCTCGCCCCCTTTTTGGTAGTTCTTTTGCAATTATTTTAAAGGGATAACCATATAATCGATTATCTTGAAAATAGAACAGATTGACGTTCTGCCTTGCAGGGAGTATCATAAGAATATGATTCTCTATGCGCGGCGAAAGGGGGATTATTGATATGCCGCGCAAGCCTAAAGTAAACAGACGTGGAAACAATGAAGGAAGCGTATATCGCCGCAAGGATGGGAAGTGGGCCGGTCAGGTCACAGTGGGGTACCGTCCCGATAACGGAAAGGCGATCCGCAAGTACATCTATACGGATACTCGTGAGGAAGCTGCCCGTTGGGTGGCAATGACCCTAAGCACCGAACTGGATAAGCCATCTCAGGTCCTGTCTGAAGATCTGATCCTCAAAGATTTTCTTCACAATTGGCTGACTATATTTAAAGTCCACGAAGTCTGCAGCAGAACGATGGAACTTTATTATACCAGCGAACGGCTTCACATCGTTCCTGTTCTGGGGAAGGAACCTTTGGAAAAGATCACTCCGCTCCGTATCCAGAATTTTCTGTATCAGCTCTATGCGGAAAAGCATCTGTCCAATCGTACCTTGTCCTTGATCCGCAGCGTACTGATCCAAATGTACGACTATGCCATGGAGCTGCAGCTGGTGGAGAGCAATCCGGCCCGTAATACCAAACTGCCGCGGCAGCCCCGCAAAATTGCGGAAGATGATGGGAAAGTCATTTCTATCGCGCAGCGGGAGAAACTGTTACAGGCGGCAGCCACTGACCCGATCATGTGTCCCATCATTACGATGCTGATGCTGACAGGAATGCGGATCGGTGAGCTTCTGGCGCTTCAGTGGAAACACATCGACTTTCAGGCTAAGACGATCTCTATTCAGCAGTCGCTCACCAGGGAACTGGAGTTCGATGCGGATGGAAAGACGCAGAAGATGGTAGATGCGCTTGGCGCTACGAAGACCCAGACCTCACGGAGGGTGATCCAGGCTCCTGATCTGGTGCTGACCCGGCTTCGGGAATGGATGCGGTATGTAGCAAAGATGAAAGGCGGACTCAAAGTGCTTACCCCGGAGGGATTCATCTTCATCAGTACCCGTACCATGGGGATGAGGACCTACTCCGGCTTTCGGGCGAGCTACCGAAATTTCCTGGCGCGAAACGGCTTCGATGCTGAGGGCCTGAATCTACATCGGTTCCGTCACACCTATGCTTCCATGCTGCTGGAACAAGAGATCAGCCCCAAGGTGGTCCAGAAGCTGTTAGGCCATCGGGATGTGAGTACAACGCTGGGTGTCTACACGCATGTGGTACCGGAAGTCTTCGCCGGTGTAACTTCAGCAGCTGTAAATACAGCTTCACGGCGGTTGCTCGACGGTACTTATACTCCGAAGATGACTGCCGCTATGGTGCGCAATCAGTTGCGGCAGCTGGACCCATTGCTCACCGATGACGTGGAGATCAACATCCGCTATTCCTGAAACCGGTACAGCTTATTGCAGCTACAGACTCAACATCACTTAAAATCAAGTAACACAATCGGTGATATTGTACATGGTAGAAAGACAATCAAAAATGCGCAGAAAAGCCGGAACCCCTTGCAGCACAAGGGCTACAAGGGGTTCCGCTTGGTGGAGACTGCTGGACTCGAACCAGTGACCTCCTGCGTGTGAAGCGATACAACCTCTCTGAAACGCTTGTAAACGGCCATTTTAGGCCCTTTTTTAAAGGATTTCGTCCACTATAATTACGACAGGAGGCATCTTCTGTCGTATTTTTGTCGTACACTTTTTCAACTCCGAGAAGCCTTCTATCACTCCTCTATCTCCAGTTCTATCATCTCGGTTCGGAATTCACCCACAAATGACACGCTTTTAAGTTAGATATCTTGCAGTAAAATTTCTTAGCGACGTATCTATATTCGATAACTGTTTTCCCTTTGGAATTTCTTCATATATGTGCCCAGCGGCATCCCTTTTCCCTTCGCCATGTCCTGTTTCCCTTTTTTCGGTTTCATGGTTTTAGGGGCTTCATGACTTATTTTTTACTGTCCCAAATCCGGACACTGCGCTTGCGTAGCTAAAGGGATAACCATATTGACGGAATAAACGATTTTAGTCCTTTCTCTTTTGTGGATCACTTTAACCCATCCAAATCAATTTTATAGATCTGCGGTGCGGTATTTGTCTCCTTTTGCAAAAACATGAGCATATACATCGGCAGATACACGATCCTCCCATCCACCTTTACGTTGTCGTTCTGGAACACATAGGCCATCGGTATCGCATAATCAGGGTTGCCCATCACGTTGTCCAGTGCGGCGTGGCGGGCGTAGTCCTTGCCGGACTTGATCTCGATAGGCAACACGTCGCCATCCTTTTCCACGATGAAATCCAGCTCCCCCTGCTTCTTGCTGTTGAAATAATAGAGCTTGAAGCCATGAGCTTTCAGCTCCTGTGCCGCCACATTTTCATAGACGGAGCCGAAGTTGATATTCTTCTCCCGGTTGAGAAGCTTGATTTGGATGCCATCCATATACATGGCGGCCAACAGTCCCACATCGGAGAGAAATAGTTTGAAGAGGTTTGCGCTCTTGTTCAGCATCAGCGGCACAGTGGGCTCTGTCACACAGAAGGTCGGCAGTGCGACACCGGCGTTTTTGAGCCAAAGGAAACTGTTTTGATAGCGGGAAAACTTAAAGTTTTCATTTAGATTCTTCAGAATAAAGCGCTTATTCTTTGCATTCAACTCGCTGGGGATCAAAGCAAAAATATCTTCCAAATAGAGCTTATTTTTTGGATCGTATTTGCTAATATCCTGACGATACAGTGATAGGATCGCCTGCTGCTCTTGTGTTACCTCCTGCAAATTGTTCGTTTTGAGGTATCGGGTCACGACAGACGGCATTCCGCCCACGATCAGATATAGGCGGAAGAGGTCCATCATACGCTCATGCACCAAGCTATCCACGAGGGTACGGCTTTTGTACGCGTTCCGCAGGCTGTCAATCACGCGCTGGGAAACACCATTTGCCAGCGCAAATTCCTCAAAATCTAACGGATACATCTCAAATACGTCCATGTATCCCACTGGCGCGGAACGGATGTCTTTCAGATTCACCCCAAGAAGGGACCCACTGAGAATATAACGATAGCTCCCCTCATCCACAAGAAATTTGATGGCCGTGACGATTTCTTTGCACTCCTGGACCTCGTCGAAGAAGATCAGCGTTTTTCCGGGGATCAACGGCTGATCTGCAATTGCAGAGATACGAAGCAGGATATCCGCGCTGCTCACTGCGTTTTCCAAAAGTGTTTGGGCTGTACGGTTTTCCAGGAAGTTGATCTCAATAAAGGATTCAAAGGCGGATCTACCGAACTCCCGGATGATATAGGTCTTCCCGACCTGCCTTGCCCCGGTGATCAATAATGCCTTTTTGTCCTTCTCGTAAAAGTCCCGTATTCTATCCTCAATTTTTCGTCGAAGCATATCGGCAACCTCCAAGTGAAATATTGAGGATATTATACCGCGGTTTGTCCGTTTTCGCAATAGCTATCTCGCAATTATGTCCGTTTTTCCACTTATGCAGTCACCAGTTAATAACATCCATATTTTCCCATATTACCGCTGATCACCAGATGCAATCTCGTTTTTGATTGCCCACACAGATTTTCGAAAATCTGGTAGCACATCAAAAATGATGGTACAGATCAAGCTCCAATTTGTGTTGTCATAATCATGGACCAGACGATGCCGCAGTCCGGAGATCTTCGCCCAGGGGATGTCCGAATGGGCCTCTTTGAAGCTATCAGAAAGATTGTAGACGTGCTCACCAATATTATAGAGAGGTGTCGTAATCGCCCAACGCACCGGCTCCTGTTCCAGGACGATCTCCTTTGTTATTTTTGCTTGCTCCAGGTATTGCAGCAGTTTTTCTGTTGTGGCACATATTTTTTCCAGGCGTTGCTCATCACTGTACTTCACGCGATACGCATCCCTTCTGTAAAAATGGTATGATAGAAGCTAGTGTCAGCGTTGATCTCGCTTACATCATAGATATCCACGTCTTTCCCTGTAAGACGGTACAACTCGTCCGCAATGCAGAAAACATTTGTCGGATCGAATAAGGGACCGCCGATCACAACCAAGTCAATATCAGATTGGGCGGTGGCCTCCTGCCGTGCATAAGAGCCAAACAGGACCGCTTGCTCAGCCTTATATTTTTTTAATAGCGGCAAAACACAGTCTATCAACTCTTTTGTGCTATAGATCCTCTCATCCACGATCAGCACCTTCTCTCTTGGCAGTATTGAATCATCCACCTACATCCTTAATTATATACAAAGTCACAATAAAAGTCAATAAAAACGCAAAAATTAGGGAAATCTATATAACTTACCTGCAAAAACGGATGTGGTCCGTATCAGGATGGCAGTCGGACAGTACATCCAGTTTAATTGAAACCGAAGTGTACTCATTAGAACTGTTTGTTCTACAAAACGATTTTAAAAGTATATGGGCCACAAAGGGAATAATTACATTTTAAAAAGAGCTAACAATAAATTAGGGACCTTGGGGGAAGAAAGTTTTTTCTTCCCTTGCGATTAATGTAAGGGGTCTTAAACTGTCAAGAGGTGGCTAAACACGCCCCCCGTCAAGGGGTGGCATCCCTTAAATTTTTCTTTTGATAAGGGACACATAGACGCTGAGCAGATGTTTTGATGTGAGTAATTGAGGTATCATAGTTTTTTAGTTAGTGTAGAGGTTTCATATTGATTGTTATTGATCCCACATCATAGTTGATCCATATAAGACATTAGTACATAAATTTATACATACCCCCTCCATGTATGGGGTGATCACCGTGGTTATCAGGTAGCATAGCCATTACATGGTGATGCTGATACACTCCCTTTATGTATGGTGTCACTTTAGACTGGATGATTAGAGATGCTTAATGGTTTGATTTACTGGAGGAAGGAGAGTTTATCATAAGGACTCCCTTCCCCATTCTTTTTTATCCTTTGATCACTTTCTTTTCATTGGATCATAGCCCATTGACAATGTTTGATGTTTTAAGTGTTTCTTGTAAATTCACCCTTTAGCTTTATTGACGGACCTTATGATACGGGTAAGCTTTGCCTATAATGGTACACAATAATCTTTGATGGTAAAATTTAAATAGTAAAGAACATATAAGTGTAACGTTTGTTACAAATCATCTTATGTAAGGAGTGAATCCTAATGGCAACTTTGAAAGTGCTGAACAGAAGGGGTCATTATTCCGACCCTAAAGCAAGAGAGATCGTAATAAGGTATATCACAAGAGATTACACCATAGCAGCACCGTACTTTGGCTGTACAGGAATTGAAGGTGACGACATTGCAGGGTCTATGGCCCGTGTCGCAAAAAGTTTTAATAAGGACAGTCGTGTTAGAATTCGTCATTTTGTTTTGTCTTTTGACCATGACGATTTTACTACTCCATTGATCGCCAGTGATATTGGAAGA
>CANQCS010000165.1 GCA_947589745.1 uncultured Oscillospiraceae bacterium | reverse complement strand
AAAAAGCGCCGGGGACACAAGAAAGCAATCATCGCCATTGCCAGAATGCTGTTGACGGCCATCTACAACATGCTCAAGAAAAATGAGCCGTACAATCCAGAACTCTACCGCACTGCTGACCGTCCACCCAAGCATCGTGAGGTCTCTGTGGAAGAAGCTGTCTTTATCCTCCAACGCCAAGGCTATCTCGTGACTGCCCCTGTTTCCTCTTAGGTCTTATCTTCAATCTTGATTTTCGGTCCGCTTCGGGGGGCCTGGCTTTGTGCGTCCTTTTTCGGAATGGGACTCAAATTGCAATATTTCAACCTTGTTAACTCGTTAATTGACCCTGCAAGACCGAGCCCCTGACTGGAGGCCCGGTCTTGCTTCAGCGTGTCAAAAAGGCCTCGCAGAGTTTCGCGCCGCGCACGGCGCGAAATAAAGTGCAATCTGTTTTTCCGGCGGCGTGTACGTCGGAAAAACACCTTGCGCGGAGCCGTTAGCTCGCCTTCGGCGAGCCCAGGCCTATGGCGGCCAAAGGCCGCCCGACGGCGCGTCGAACGGGCCACCGGCCCGTGAGGCGCGAAGCGCAGCGAAACCCTTTGTCCCAAAAGGCCTTTGGCCTTTTGGGACAGTAGAAAAACCGGGCCCCTGTCGGGACCCGGCCTTTCTTGAGAGAGGAAAAGAGAGAGGGAGAAAGGAGAGAATTCATTGAACAATGTCATCATAATATACCGGAAACCGGAAGTCAACGGTCCTCCGCGACAATTCACGGAAAATTCACAGCCGGTTCAAAAACCATTCAAAAAGTCCCTTGACGATTCCCGATTGCCGGAGTATATTTAGCGTACTAAATTTCCGCGAAAGGGGGTACCTCTATGGAACAGCCTCCCGACCCGGGACGGCGCGACGCCGCGACGCCGGCCGCCTGCCGGAGAAGGAGCGGGCACAGATGGGGGCCCTCTTGGCCCGCGTCATCGGAAGTCTGGAAAACGAGGTAAACAAGCCATGCTGAAAAAACTTTGGGCCTACACCGTGGGATACCGGAAATGGATCGCCGCCGGGGTGGCCTGCGCCGCCAGCGAGGCGGTGTTCGAGCTGCTGCTGCCCCTGGTGATGGCCGGCATCGTGGACAAGGGCATCCCCGCCGGCGACACCACGTACATCCTCACCCACGGCCTGCTGATGGTGGCCATGGCCGCCGTCTCCATGTCCCTGGGCATCGGGTCGGCGGTCTTCTCCTCCAGGGCGGGCCAGGGCTTCGGCGCCAACCTGCGGAAGGCCCAGTACGACCACATCCAGGAGTTCTCCTTCCGCAACATCGAGAAGTTCTCCACCGCCTCCCTCATCACCCGCATGACCAACGACTGCACCATGCTCCAGGTGAGCCTGATGATGGGGATGCGCATGATGGTCCGCTCCCCCATGATGCTGGTCTGCGCGCTGGTGCTGTCTATCTCCATCAGCGTCAAGCTGTCCTCCGCCTTCCTGGTGGCCATCCCCCTGCTCATCGCCCTGGTGCTGGGCATCATGGTGAAGGTGAGCCCCCTCTTCGGTTCCTTCCAGGAGCGGACCGACGACGTGAACCTGGTGGTCCAGGAGAACCTGGCCGGCATCCGGGTGGTGAAGTCCTTCGTCCGGGAGGACTACGAGGAGCAGAAGTTCCGCAGCCGCAACGACGCCCTGATGAACATTGCCGAGCGGGCCTTCGGCATCGTCATCATCAACATGCCCCTGATGATGCTCATTACCTACGGCACCATCATCGCCGTCATGTGGTTCGGCGCGCCCATGGTCCAGACCGGGGAGCTGGACGCGGCCCTGCTGTCCACCTTCTTCACCTACATCACCCAGGTGCTGATGAGCCTGATGATGGTATCCATGATCATGATGAACGTGACCCGGGCCGTGGCCTGCGCCCGCCGCGTGATCGAGGTACTGGACGAGGAGCCGGACATCAACGACAGGGAGGCCGCGGACGGCCTGGCCGTCCCCGACGGCTCCATCGACTTCGACCACGTGTACTTCAAGTACAACAAGGACGTGGAGGCTTGGAACCTCCAGGACATCGACCTCCACATCAAGAGCGGCATGACCGTGGGCGTCATCGGCGCCACCGGCTCCGCCAAGACCACCCTGGTCTCCCTGATTCCCCGCCTGTACGAGGCCACCTCGGGCACCGTCCGGGTAGGCGGCCGGCCGGTGAAGGACTACACCATGGAGCACCTGCGGGACGCGGTGTCGGTGGTGCTCCAGAAGAACACCCTGTTCTCCGGCTCCATCCGCGCCAACCTGCTGTGGGGCGACGAGAGCGCCACGGAGGAGGAGATCCAGGCCGCCTGCGATGCGGCCTGCGCCTCGGAGTTCATCGACAAGATGCCCGACGGCCTGGACACTGACCTGGGCCAGGGGGGCGTCAACGTCTCCGGCGGCCAGAAGCAGCGGCTGTGCATCGCCCGGGCCATCCTGAAAAAGCCCAAGGTCCTGATCCTGGACGACAGCACCAGCGCGGTGGACACCGCCACCGACGCCAAGATCCGCCTGGCCTTCCGCACCCAGCTGCCCGACACCACCAAGATCATCATCGCCCAGCGGATCATCTCCGTCATGGACGCGGACCTGATCGTGGTCATGGACGACGGGAAGATCGCCCAGGCGGGCACCCACGACGAGCTGATGAAGACCAGCGAAATTTACCGCGACGTCTATCTGTCGCAGCAGGAGGGGGCGAGCATCGATGCCTGAGAACGACAAGAAGAAGGGCTCCGGCGGTCCCCGCGGCCGCTACCAGCGCCCCAAGGACCTGAAGAAGACCGTGGGCACCCTGCTCCGGTACATCGGCAAGAACGCCTGGCTGCTGATCGTGGTGGTGATCTGCCTAGTGCTGAACACCGCCTGCGCCCAGGCCGGCATCTACCTCATGCGGCCCCTCATCAACGACTGCATCGTCCCCGGCGACTACCCCAGGCTGGCCAGGACCCTGGCCCTGATGGCCCTGTGCTTCATCGGCGCGGCGGGCCTCAGCTTCTTCTACTCCCGCATCATGGTCCACATCTCCCAGAAGACCACCCACAAGATCCGCCAGGACCTGTTCGCCAAGATGCAGGACCTGCCCCTCAGCTACTTTGACACCCACACCCACGGCGAGCTGATGAGCCGCTACACCAACGACGTGGACACCATCAGTGAGATCCTGAACAACGGCGTCATCTCCCTGGTGTCCGGCGCACTGACTTTCGTGGCCACGGTGGCCATGATGCTGTACCTCAGCCCGGTGCTGTTCCTGGTGTCCATTTTCTCCATGGGCCTCATGATGGTGGTGGTGATGACCGTGGGCAAGCGCAGCCGCATCTACTTCGCCCAGCAGCAGCGGGACCTGGGCGCCGTCAACGGCTACATCGAGGAGATGATCGAGGGCCAGAAGGTCATCAAGGTCTTCAACCACGAGCGGGCCGCCAAGGAGGGCTTCGCCCAGCGCAACGAGGCGTTCCGGGTCAGCGCCACCAACGCCCAGTCCTTCGCCGGGTCCATGATGCCGGCCATGAACAACATCAGTCACATCAACTACGCCTTCACCTGCTGCCTGGGTGCCATCCTGGCCATCTCCATGGGCTTCGACCTGGGCTCCCTGCTGCTGTACCTCCAGTACACCCGGCAGGTGGGCCAGCCCGTGAGCCAGGTGAGCCAGCAGGTCAACAACCTCCTGGCCGCCGTGGCCGGCGCGGAGCGGGTGTTCGAGGTCATGGAGACGCCCCCCGAGGTGGACGAGGGCAAGACCACCCTGGTCCACGTCCGCAAGGGCCCCAACGGCTCACTGGTGGAGGTGCCGGGCCGCAGCGAGGGCTGGGCCTGGAAGAAGCCGGACGGCCAGCTGGTGCCCCTCCGGGGCGACGTGCGGTTCAAGGACGTGGTGTTCAGCTACGTGCCGGAGAAGACCATCCTCCACGGCATCAGCCTCTACGCCGAGCCGGGCCAGAAGATCGCCTTCGTGGGCTCCACCGGTGCGGGCAAGACCACCATCACCAACCTCATCAACCGCTTCTACGAGATCGACTCGGGCCTCATCACCTACGACGGCATCGACGTCCGGGACATCAGCAAGAAGAGCCTCCGCCAGTCCCTGGGCATCGTGCTCCAGGACACCAACCTCTTCACCGGCACCATCGCCGACAACATCCGCTACGGCAAGCTGGACGCCACGGACCGGGAGGTGGAGGCCGCGGCCAGGCTGGCCAACGCGGACACCTTCATCCGCCACCTGCCTAAGGGCTACGACACCTGGATCACCGACAACGGCGGCAACCTGAGCCAGGGCGAGCGGCAGCTGCTGGCCATCGCCCGGGCCGCGGTGGCGGACCCGCCGGTGCTGATCCTGGACGAGGCCACCAGCTCCATCGACACCCGCACCGAGCGTCTTATCGAGAAAGGCATGGACGAGCTGATGAAGGACCGCACGGTCTTCGTCATTGCCCACCGTCTGTCCACGGTCCGCAACTCCGCGGCCATCATGGTCCTGGAGCAGGGCGAGATCATCGAGCGGGGCGACCACGACGACCTGATCGCCCAGGGCGGCAAATACTACCAGCTCTACACCGGCCAGGCCGAGCTCAGCTGACCCCCTGGCGGAAAACCGAATAGGACGAGGGCGTCCGGCCAGTGGCCGGACGCCCTCGTTTTATACTAATCTTCAATAAAAACAAGATAAAATCCAAGAACGAGCAGTGATGCTGCGAATGGTCTGGGGAGAGAGACGGCAGATAGACTCACAAAGACGGTCCACGACTTTCTCCAGCGTGGTGAACACCTCGTTTCGGAATCCAATCCGTCGCAGCTCTTTCCAGATCTGTTCGATGGGGTTCATCTCCGGAGTATATGGCGGAAGAAAGAACAGCTTGATGTTATCAGGCAGACGAAGGGCGTCGGACTTATGCCAGGCGGCGCCATCGCAGCAAAGGAGGATCGTGTCATCAGGATATCGCTTGGAAAGTTCCTGGAGAAAGATGTTCATACACGCTGTATTGCAGTATGGCAGGACCAGAAAAAATGACTCCCCAGTCACCGGCTCCACCGCTCCATATGCGTATCGGTACTCCCGGATATGATGGCAGGGGACAGCCGGCCGCGTCCCCTTTTCACACCAGCAGTATTTCGGCTTGTTGATCCGTCCGAACCCGGCCTCGTCCTGGAACATGAGCCGGACATGTCCGTTCGTGGAAAACTTCAGCTGTTCTATTTTTTCCTTAATTTTTTTGAGGCCACGATGGCCTCCTCGCTGGCTTTCTTCGGATGCCGGCTCCTGGGCATCACCTTCCGCCAGCCGTGCCGCCCGAGAACCCGGTAGATCTGCCCGCTGCCGATCCGATGCCCTACCCGTTCCTCGTATGCGGCCTCGATCTCCTTTACATCCAGCGTTTGTCCCTTTTCTGATCCCTCTCTGTACGGTTCCAGAAAAGCCGTTTCTTCCTTCAAACTCATATTCCTTCGGTTCCCGGAATAATGCTTTTCCGCTACGGATGACAGCCCCTCCTGAAAGTATTTCCGGATCAGATTGCTCACGTGGGAGAGGTGGAATCCTGTCTCTTTGGCAATCTCCGTCAACTTCTTTCCCTCGCAGCGCAGCTCCAATACTTTCAGCCGTGCGTCTGTCTGCTTATCCCGGTTTGCTTTCCTTGCCGCCTTGATTTTTTGATAGTCTTCTTCGTTAAACCGATACTTCATCTTTCGTCCGTCGAGTAGACAGTCTCGACACTCCTTCCACAATAAAATTTCTTAGCTGTGAAGGGATTGCCTACTGCCCCTCACGGAACCGGACGTGCGGTTTTCCCGCATCCGGCTCTTCAAGCAAT
>CANQCS010000164.1 GCA_947589745.1 uncultured Oscillospiraceae bacterium | reverse complement strand
CCCCCCGGGGGGCTTCGCCCCCCAGCCCCCTTGGAGTTTTCCCACAATCGACAAAAACCCAAATTCTGTATTTTTGTCGTAAATGCAGAAAACTTCTTTCCCCCCTTGAAAAAAAATCGTTGCTGTGGTATTTTGTTCGGCGAACAAAAAAGAGTTTTTCCCCGGTGAGGAGGGCAGTCTATGGGCGGCTGCACGTTTATGACAAGTACATGGGCACTGAAGTGAGCGCCAAACGCCGGTTTTCCGGCGTGGGGTCGGCTCGCTTTTTTTGTATTTGAAATAGGCACTCTCATTTTATCGGGTACAGCGTCCCCCGCAGGGGGGAGAAAGGTGGTACTTATCCCGTGAAAGCAACTTTGATCCTGGAAAACGGCGCCGTCTTCGAGGGGGAGAGCATCGGCTCCACCGAGGACGTGGTCTGCGAGATGGTCTTCAACACCTCTATGGTGGGCTATCAGGAGATCCTGACCGACCCCTCCTACGCCGGACAGGGCGTGGTCATGACCTATCCCCTTATCGGCAACTACGGCACCAACGACTACGACGACGAGTCCCGGCGCCCCTGGGCCGAGGCCCTGATCATCCGCCACCTGGCCCCCCGGGGCAGCAACTTCCGCTGCACCAGCACCCTCAACGACTACCTGATCCGCCACGGCATCACCGGCATCCAGGATATCGACACCCGGGCCCTCACCCGCATCCTCCGCATCCAGGGCGTGATGAACGGCGTGATCACCTGCCGGGAGGTCTACGACAAGGAGGCCCTCATCCGGCAGATGCACGAGTACCGGGTCACCGGCGTGGTGGAGCGCACCACCGTGGACAAGGTGGAGCACATCCCCGGCCCCGGCTATAAGATCGCCCTCTATGACTTCGGCGAGAAGCGGAACATGACCGCCCGGCTCAACGCCCACGGCTTCGACATCACCATCTATCCCGCCCACACCCCCGCCAAAGAGGTGCTGGCCGGGGGCTACGACGGCGTCATGCTGTCCAACGGCCCCGGCGACCCCGCCGAGTGCGTGGAGATCATCGCCGAGGTCCGGCGGCTCTACGAGTCCGGCATCCCCATCTTCGCCATCTGCCTGGGCCACCAGCTCATGGCCCTGGCCACCGGGGCCAGCAGCCGGAAGATGCGCTTCGGCCACCGGGGCGGCAACCACCCCGTCAAGGACCTGCGCCGGGGCCGCTGCTATATCACCAGCCAGAACCACGGCTATGTCATCGAGGGGGATTCCATCGACCCCAAGGTGGCGGAGGTCAGCCACGTCAACGTCAACGACGGCTCCCTGGAGGGCCTGCGGTACCTCCAGAAGCCTGTGTTCACCGTCCAGTTCCACCCCGAGGCCTCCCCGGGCCCCGTGGATACCGACTACCTGTTTGAGTACTTCGTGGAGCTCATCCGCGCCCACAAGGAGAAGGAGGCCAAACATGCCTAAAGACGCAAATATCAAAAAGGTGCTGGTCATCGGCTCCGGCCCCATCATCATCGGACAGGCCGCCGAGTTCGACTACGCCGGGACCCAGGCCTGCCGCTCCCTGAAGGAGGAGGGCGTGGAGGTGGTGCTGGTCAACTCCAACCCCGCCACCATCATGACCGACAAGGACGTGGCCGACCACGTGTATATCGAGCCCCTGAACGTGTACAGCCTCACCGCCGTTATCGAGAAGGAGCGGCCCGACGCCCTGCTGCCCACCCTGGGCGGCCAGGCGGGGCTGAACCTGGCTATGGCCCTCTGCGAGGACGGCACCCTGGAGAAGTACGGCGTCCGCCTCCTGGGCACCAGCGCCGAGTCCATCCGCAAGGCGGAGGACCGCCAGGGCTTCAAGGACACCATGGAGTCCATCGGCCAGCCCTGCATCGTCTCCCGGGTGGTCCACACCGTGAAGGACGCCCTGGACTTCGCCTCCGAGATCGGCTATCCCGTCATCGTCCGTCCGGCCTACACCCTGGGCGGCACCGGCGGCGGCATCGCCTACGACGAGGCCATGCTCCAGGAGATCGCCGAGCGGGGCATCTCCCTGTCCCGTGTGGGGGAGGTCCTCATCGAGCGGTGCATCTCCGGCTGGAAGGAGATCGAGTTCGAGGTCATGCGGGACTCCGCCGGGAACGTCATCACCATCTGCTCCATGGAGAACCTGGACCCGGTGGGCGTCCACACCGGCGACTCCATCGTCATCGCCCCCACCCAGACCCTGGCCAACAAGGAGTACCAGATGCTCCGCACCGCGGCCCTGGATATCATCACCGCCCTGGAGATCGAGGGCGGGTGCAACTGCCAGTTCGCCCTCCACCCGGAGTCCTTCGAGTACGCGGTGATCGAGGTGAACCCCCGCGTCAGCCGCTCCTCGGCCCTGGCCTCCAAGGCCACCGGGTACCCCATCGCCAAGGTGGCCGCCAAGATCGCCCTGGGCTACACCCTGGATGAAATTCCAAACGCCGTCACCGGCAAGACCACGGCCTGCTTCGAGCCCGCGTTGGACTACTGCGTGATGAAGCTGCCCCGGCTGCCCTTTGACAAGTTCACCAGCGCCAGCCGGACCCTGGGCACCCAGATGAAGGCCACCGGCGAGGTCATGGCCATCGGCAACAGCTTCGCCAACGCCCTGCTGAAGGCCATCCGCTCCCTGGAGCTGAACGTCCACTCCCTGCGCCTGCCCAAGCTGCGGGCCCTGGGCACCAAGGCTATCTGGGACAAGCTCTTCGACGTGGACGACGAGCGTATCTTCGTCATCGCCGAGGCCCTCCGCCGGGGCATCACCGCCGAGGAGATCCACCGCATCACCAAGTGGGATATCTGGTTCATCGACCGCCTGGGCACCATCGTGAAGCTGGAGAACAAGCTGAGCCAGGGCCTGCCCGACGCCGGGACCCTCCGCTTCGCCAAGGAGGTGGGCTTCGCCGACTCCTTCATCGCCGAGCTCTGCGGCGTCACCCGCGTCGATATCCGGGAACTGCGGCGGAAGTACGGCATCCACCCCACCTACAAGATGGTGGACACCTGTGCCGCCGAGTTCGACGCCCAGACGCCCTACTACTACTCCACCTACGACATTGAAAACGAGTCCGTCCCCGTGGACAACGGGAAGCGCAAGGTCCTGGTCCTGGGCTCCGGCCCCATCCGCATCGGCCAGGGCATCGAGTTCGACTACTGCTCCGTCCACTCCGTCTGGGCCCTGAAGAAGCTGGGCTGCGAGACGATCATCGTCAACAACAACCCGGAGACGGTATCGACCGATTTCGATATCGCGGACCGGCTGTACTTCGAGCCCCTGACCCCGGAGGACGTGGAGCACATCGTGGAGCTGGAGAAGCCCTGGGGGGCGGTGGTCCAGTTCGGCGGGCAGACCGCCATCAAGCTGGCCAAGACCCTGGCAGACATGGGCCTGCCCATCCTGGGCACCAGCGCCGACGGCGTGGACGCCGCCGAGGACCGGGAGCGGTTCGACGAGATCCTGAACCTCTGCGGCATCCCCCGGGCCGCCGGGCGGACCATCTTCACCACGGAGGAGGCCATCGCCGCCGCCAACGAGATCGGCTACCCGGTGCTGGTGCGGCCCAGCTACGTGCTGGGTGGCCAGGGCATGGAGATCGCCTACAACGACGAGAACATCGAGGACTTCATGCGCATCATCAACCAGACGGTGCAGGAGCACCCCATTCTGGTGGACAAGTACCTGATGGGCAGGGAAGTGGAGGTGGACGGCGTCTTTGACGGCGAGGACATCCTCATCCCCGGCGTCATGGAGCACGTGGAGCGGGCCGGTATCCACTCAGGGGACTCCATCTCCGTCTACCCGCCGCTGAACGTCACTCAGGCACAGAAGGACACCATCCTTCGCTACACCCGGGACCTGGCCAAGCACCTGGGGGTGATCGGGCTCATCAACGTGCAGTTCATCATCTACCACGGCGAGGTGTACATCATCGAGGCCAACCCCCGGTCCTCCCGGACCATCCCCTACATCTCCAAGGTCACGGGTGTGCCCATCATCGAGCTGGCTACAAAAGTCATGCTTGGAGCGAAGCTGAAGGACCTGGGCTACGGCACGGGCATCTACCCGGAGGCCGGCTACTACGCGGTGAAGATGCCGGTGTTCTCCTTTGAGAAGCTGACCGGCGTGGACACCAACCTGGGGCCGGAGATGAAGTCCACCGGCGAGTGCCTTGGCCTGGCGGACCGCTACCCCCAGGCGCTGCTGAAGGCGTTCAAGGGCGCCAATATGAAGGTCCCCAAGAAGGGAAGCCGGGTCATCCTCACCGTGAAGGACCAGGACAAGGAGGAGACGGCCCAGCTGGCGGAGACCATGGTGGAGCTGGGCATGGAGCTCTACGCCACCGGCGGCACCCACGCCTACCTGGAGGCCCGGGGCATCCCGGTGCGCCTGGTGAACCGCCTGGGCCACGGCCACCCCAACATCAGGGACATGATCCAGTCCGGCGTCGTGGACATGATCCTGAATACGCCGCGGCGCACCCAGAGAGGCGAGGGAGACGGATGGCAGATCCGTCGCTGCGCGGTGGAGCACAGCGTCCTGTGCCTCACCAGCACCGATACGTGCCGGGCTATCCTCACGGCCCGGAAGGAGGGGCACAGCGAGGAGATCGAGGCAGTGGACATTAGCAAAATCTAAAAAAAATAGATTGGTTCTGACTGCCAGACTGGGTGCGTAGGGGGCTCCGCCCCCTACCACCCTTTTTCTATTCGCAGCTCCGCTGCGCACCCTGGGGTACTTTTTGTGCAAACAAAAAGTACCCAAAAAATTGCCAGCCCTACGGGCTGGACCCCCTTAAAATTTTTTGTTTGGTTTTGCGCTCCCCCTGTGGCTGGTTTGTCCTAAACCGGGCCGGGTCCCGTGTATGGGGCGAAGCGGCTACTCTAGTAGGTCCCCAAGGGGACGTGAAGCGCTGGGGCAGGGACGCATTGGGTGCGTTGGTCGGTTTCCGTAGTCCAACTGCGTCCTGCTCCGTTCCACTACGCCGGGGATAGATTCATCCATTCGTGGGGTGAGGGACGGGGGGTACGTCTGGCAGAGACTATAATCATGGTAGGCACTGGGATACTATTCTCCTTGACTGCCGCCCTTCCCCGCAGGGGAAGGCACTAGGCCGCCGGAGGCGGCCCAAGCCCCAGGCGGCCTATGGCCGCCGCAAGGGTGGCGCGGACGACGGTCCGCGACGGATAGGGGACTCTAGGGCCGATTGTGCAGTAACTTCGTTAGATACTGGCAACATCGTGATTTCTGTATGCTCTTTCCATATTTTGTAATCATACATGTAATAAATTATATGTAACTTTCTAAATCTTACAAATACATGGTAACAGGGTTATACTATGTTTGTCAATCCCCAAAAGTAAGGCGGCGGAAGATTTGGAGAGATACGGTCGGGTCAAAATTCATTTGGACCAGCTTCTTGAGAAGAACGGACTCAGCAAAACAAAGCTGTGCCACCGCGCGGAGATGCAGATGGCCCAGGTGAATCAGTATTACAAGGGCACCATCACGAGACTGGACACCGACGTGCTGGCGCGGCTGTGCACGGTTTTGAACTGTGAGATTGGGGAATTGCTGGAGTTCGTCCCGCCGGAGGATGGGGACCAGCCCTGAAGGATGTGACAAATAAGAGGATGCTGCCCAATGACAGCACCCTCTTTTCTCTTCCCCCGTCACCAGAAATCTACCCCTTGCGTAGTGGAACGGAGCAACCAGCAGTCGGACAAGCACAAAACGACCAACGCACCCAATGCGCCCGTGCACCAGCGCTTAAAATCCCCTTGGGAACATATTCGGGTAGCAGCAACACCCCATACACGGGACCCGGCGCGGTTGAGAAAAAACAGACCACAGGGGGAGCGCAAAACTAAAAAAATAATGAGGAAAGATTCTCAAGAAAACCTCGGTTTTCTTGAGCACGCTTTTGGGTACTTTTCCCGTGGGGGAAAA
>CANQCS010000163.1 GCA_947589745.1 uncultured Oscillospiraceae bacterium | reverse complement strand
AACAACGACAAGTACAACGAGTGGGCCACCGCCCGTGACCAGCTCAACGAGGTCCTCATCGCCTACAACGCCAAGGGAGAGATCGAGTACGCCGTCTCCTTCGCTGAGTATTACACCTATCTCACCACCACCCAGAACCGCAACGCGGCTCAGTACGTCTGGGGCGCCTGCCTGCCCGCCGGCACTGCTCCCGCCGTTTCCACCCGTACCCTGAGCTACACCAACGAGACCACCGGTGTGATCACCAACGCCTATATCAACATTCTCAATGCTGACGGCACCACCGCCAAGAGCGTTGACCTGACCGTTGATGCCACTCCCGCCATCGGCGAGGGCAAAAACGCTCTGGTCATCAAGTCCAGCGCCGAGGTCTACGTCACCGTCAAGGTCGGCGATGCGACCGTGGATGTCACTAAGGAGTATCTTGGCGTCGTCATGGGTGTGGACCTCGGCTGGGTCTATGCCGCTGAGATTCCCGCCGGTACCGATGACGTCACCGTCACCGTCTCTACCACCGCCCCCGCCGTCACCACCCGCACCCTCTCCGTCGAGAACACCTCTGGCGTGACGATGCAGCGTGGCCTCGCCATCCCTGAGAGCGACACCGACGGCAGCAAAAAGGTTGTCATTGAGGGCGACACCGCCACGATCCCCACCGAGAAGGTCTCCCTCGCCATCACCATGGCCTCCGAGGTCGCTCTGACTGTGGACGGCGTGGAAGTCACCGGCAGCCCCCTGGGTGTGGGTACCGTGTATACCTACGTGTACGACATTCCCGCTGGCACCGCTGATGTGGCCGTCGTGATCGCCGCCCCTGGCACGGTTACCCCTGGCCCCACCGAGCCCACCACCAAGAAGACCATTGACGAGCTGTATGCCGAGCTGGTTGGCCCCGACGCCGACGGCAAGTTCTACAGCAAGACCTTGGACATGACCGCCACTCTCGCCGAGCTGGATGTGGCTTTCATGGCCTACCTCAACGACACTGACGAAGGCGCTGTTGTGCAGAATGCCTCCGCTGAGCCCGCTGAGTCCGCTGTAAAGGTTGAGTACCGCAACCTCAAGTCCGAGCTCGTCACCGACGCCGATGGCAGCCGCAAGATCGTCTACACCTACGATCTGGTCACCATCAAGGACGGTGTGGAGATCGACTCCGTCCCCATGGAGGGCACCCGTCCTCTGGACCCCGTTGAGCCCACCGATCCCACCGAGGCCGTTGATGCCGCTCTGAAGCAGGCCGAGGACGCTCTGGCCGCTGATCCTCAGGTCAAGGCTGACCTGGAGGCCGCTCAGACCGCTCTGACCGAGGCCGCTGCCCTGGAGGGCGTGACCGACGAGCAGAAGGCCGCGATCGAGGCCGCCCAGGAGGACGTCGCCGCTGCTATCGAGGCCATTGAGGAAGTCGAGACCGCCGTCGCCGACGCCGTCAAGGCCGCCGAGGACGCCATCGCCGCTAACGACTACGATGCGCTTCAGGCTGCCGAAGAGGCTATCAAGGACGTCCAAGATACGTATGATGGCAAGCTGACCACCGATCAGCAGAAGGAGCTGTCCAATGCCCTGATCGATGTCAAGGCTGCTCTCGGCGAGACCAAGGACGACGCCCTTGAGAAGATCTTCAACGATCTGTATGATGCCTATGAGGCTTTCATGGCTACCGACATTCAGGCTCTTAAGAACAAGAGTGGTACCGCTGAGGGCGAGCCCTATGATGAAGCCCTTGAGGCCCTCATGCAGGCTGCCCTTAAATATTACAAGAACAAGGGCGATGTCGATACCTATGTGAAGAACAGTCCCGCCCGGAAGAATTTCTTTGACACCACGTTAGTTACGCAGATTCCGGCAACCGGAGCAACTGCCCTGTTTGCAAGCATCAAGAACATCAAGGATGCGAAAGATACCATTGGTTCCGCGACTAAGTACAGCGTTCTGAACAAGGCAGACAAGGACTTGGCTGCTGTCAAGGGTACGACCACTGAGAAGGTGTTCCTCGCCCGCGAGACCGCCGCTGATGTCGTCGCCGGCACCGTGAGTCCCCACACTTCCAGCAAGGTGAAGGAATACAACGATGCTGTTGCTGCCATTGAGAATGCCCTGAAGAAGAATGCCGATGCCATCGCTGAGATTCGCAAAATCGTTGATGCTTATGAGACGGCGAATGACACAGACCTGAAGCCTGCGGAGAGCGAGGCCGCTTGGAAGGCTGCTGTGGCCGCTTATGATGCGTTTGAGAAACTCAACGCTAAGGACGCGACTCCGGAGCAGAAGGCGCTGTATGCTGCCGTTGGCACTATGGTCAACGTTAGTTCCAGTGGTGGCGATCAGGTCGTCTCCGGCGAGGATACCAAGTGGAGCCAGGTCATTGACGCTATCAAAACCTGGAAGAACGATCAGCCCTATGCCGTTGCCAACGCCGGTCTCGTGCTCAAGGATGCCAAGGATCTGAAAGGTAAGGTCGCGGTCCTCCAGGGCGACGCTACCACGGGTTATACCCTGATCATCCCCACGGACTCCGCTAGCAGCGCCGGGAACCTCGGCGATTATCTGGATGTTTCCAAGGATGCCGTGTATAAGAGTCTGGCTACTGAACTTGCGAGCATCAGCATCGATGACTGCTCGAAGGCTCCCGTCGATAAGACTGTCACGTTCCAGGCGAATCCTGTGGACGTCAAGACGAACGTGGATGTCAAGGTCACCGTTCGTGCTGCTACCGCCAAGGAAGCTCTCGAAGCGGACGTTGCGGCGGTGAAGGCTGCTCTGGCCAAGTACACCACCATGGAAGGCGCTCTGGCTATCAAAGATAAGACGGCCGGCTGGACCGCTATTGCGAAAGAGATCACCGATTCGATTAAGGAGGCAGGTACCTTCAACACTACCAATATCAAGTGGGGTTCCCTGGTGAGCACCATTGAAGATGAAGTGCCTACTGTCAAGCACGCCGGTACCGATTGGAGTGGCTTCGAGGCGGGTGGTAACTACAACCGCCAGGTCACTGTCACTTTCGTCATGGCTGACAAGGCCGATGACCAGCGCACTGTCAACCCCGTGACCATCACGGAGACAATCTGGATCAACTTCAGCAAAGCGGCGGAGTAATCTAACCGGGCCTACGAAGGTTACCGCAGTTTGCTGAGCTGTCCGACAATCAAGAGCCCCCGGGACGCAAGTCCTGGGGGCTCCCCTCTGTTTCTGATCAACGGAAGGCTACGTAAGCGTAATTGTACGGGGAGTAGTTGACGCTTGGCTCACGGTAGGCGCTCAGCGACTGTCCCGTCAGCTTGACCCCGTCATCCAGGAACGTGATGACGCCATAATCGTGGCCGTCCAGGAATAGGAGGGCCTGGAGCGTGTAAACGGGGTCGCCCTTCTCACAGCGTTCGGTGATGAGGATCGCCTTGGGGCGGAAGCCTAGGGTGATCGTCAAATCCGTTCCGGTACCGCTGTAAGTGCCGAAGACGAAGAGGCTCCGGGTCATGGCGGCGTCAGCCTTGCTGTTGGCCTCTTTGATCCCGGCGTCAGCCTCGCTTTTGACCCCAGCGATGGCCGTGTCGATGTTGCTCATAGCCCCGTTGAAGTCCTCCATCATGATCCGGTCCGATTTTTCCCACTGGGGAAGCTGATAGTTCTGGGTGTGTTGCATTTGTGCATTCTCCTTTACAGAATTGATGTGGCAGCGAAAACCTCGCTACATATATGGCCGAAACCGCCCAAAAGTTGCACACTTCCGTGCAACGTCAAATCAGAGAATTTCTGATTCCAAATTTGTGCAAAAAAACAGAGCTTGACAAGGCAAGCTCTGTGCAGTATACTACAGATAGAAGGGTGCCGCTTCCTCGCACCCCGCGACAAGCGGTTTAGCCCGATGAAGTATTCCTAAAGCATATGTCTAGGAACCGTCACTTGGCAGAGTGGCGGTTCCTGCGTTTTACGATGATCGTCACAGTGAATTCTTTCACATGAAAGGTCAAAGTAATCGGCATGTTGCTCCCCCCTTTTCAGGTGGAGTAGCTGAACCGCCTGCCGTTGTCATATGGGGGCGCGATTCCGCGGCGCCCTTACCCCCTTGCGGAGGCAGTTATATTCTAGCATATCCGACACGGATTGTCAATCTTCACGTAAAAGCCCCGCCGTCCTCCCGAACGGCGGGGCTTTTCATCCCAAATAACCTTACCCTGCAAAAAAGAACCTTATCCTTACATGAGCGGGGCCACGGCCTTCATCACCGCGCCCAGCAGCTTCATGGACCCCTTTTCCTTCCGGATGGTCTCGTTGGTGACCAACCGGCACTGGGCCAGGGTCCTCTGGAAATCCGCCTCGATCTCCGGGATGCAGTCCGTGCGGTACAGGTACGCGGCGCACTCGAAGTGGTGGTACAGGCTCCGGTAGTCCAGGTTGATGGTCCCCACCACCCCGCGGCAGTCGTCGCTGACGAACACCTTGGCGTGGACGAAGCCGGGGGTGTACTCGTAGACCTTGACGCCGGAGGCCACCAGGGAGCGGTAGTGGGTCTTGGCCAGGGCGTAAGGCGCGGCCTTGTCGGGGATGCCGGGCAGGATCAGCTTCACGTCCACGCCCCGCTCGGCGGCGAATTTCAGCGCCGTCTCCATCTCCCCGTCCAAAATCAGGTAGGGGGACATGATGTGCACATAGTTTGTGGCCCGGTTGAGGATATCCATGTACACCCGCTCGCCCACCTTGTTCTCGTCCAGCGGGCAGTCCCCGTAGGGGATCACGAAGCCGTTGTCCGGCTCCGCCGGGACGGGCCCGTCCAGATAGCGGCGGAACTCCAACTGCCGCTCCGAGATGCCCCACATCTGGAGGAACATGAGGGTCAGCCCCCGGGCGGCCTCGCCCTGGAGCATGACGGCGGTGTCCTTCCAGTGGCCGTGCTTCTCGATATGGTTGATGTACTCGTCGGCCAGATTCACGCCGCCGGTAAAGGCGGTGTGCCCGTCGATGACCAGAATCTTGCGGTGGTCCCGGTAGTTGTAGTGGGTGGACAGGAACGGCGACATAGGGGAGAACATCTTGCACTGGATGCCCAGCGCCTTCAGCTTCTTGGGGTAGTTGTGGGGCAGGGTGGAGAACTCGCAGGTGCCGTCGTACATGACCTTGACCTCCACGCCCTCCTTGGCCTTCTGGGCGAGAATCTCCAGGATCTCCCCCCACATGAGGCCCTCCTCCACGATGAAATACTCCAGGAAGATGAACCGCTCCGCCTGTTTCAGCTGCCGCAGCATCTCCTGGAACTTGTCCTCACCCAGGGGGAAGAAGGTGGTCCTGGTGTTGGTGAAGACGGAGAAGCCGCCGCTCCGCTGGAGGTACCGGGCCAGGGCGGCCTCGCCGGGGCTCTGGCGCTCCAGCTCCGCCACGGTGTCCTCATTCTGGGGCAGCAGGTCCTTGCTGGAGGCCAGAATATCCTCCAGCCGTTTTTTCACCGCCCGGTGGCCGATCTCGCTCTGGGTGTACCAGAACAGCAGCGGCCCGAACACGGGGATCAGCATAATCACGATAAGCCAGGTAATTTTAGCGGTGGGGTCCAGTCGGCTGTTGATGAGGTAGATCACCATGCAGACCGTGAACACCACGGTCCCGCCCACCACATGGGGCAGGAACTCCTTGAACCAGTTAAAGAGCCCGAACAGGGCCAGCACCTGTATGATCAGCAGCAGGAGCATGATCCCCACCCGGCTGAACAGCGCGTACATGATCCCCTTCTGGCCCTTTTTCAGCAGGCGCAGCCCGCCGCCGGAGTTTTCCATGTATTTCCACTCCCTTTTGAAAAATACTTCCCGGCCCCACGGCCGGGAGCGCCGGGACCCTCGGGCCCCGGTTTTGTCTCATTGTAACCCGTCTATGTAAAAATGTCAATATTCCGCCATTCCGGCCGCATAGCGCGCCCCGGAAAATTCCTCCAGAACCGGAAAAACATCTTGTCAATCCGCCGGGAGAACGCTATAATATTCCCAG
>CANQCS010000162.1 GCA_947589745.1 uncultured Oscillospiraceae bacterium | reverse complement strand
GCCATCTACATGGAGTTCTTCAACGCCCTGGGCGCCAACCCCACCGCCATGAGCTGGAGCGAGGTGTTCACCTCCATCCAGCAGGGCACCATCGACGGACAGGAGAACGGCTGCTCCATCACCAAGTCTGCCAAGATGGACGAGGTACAGAAGTACATGACCATCTGGAATTACAGCTATGAGACAGACCTGTTCGTTGCCAACACCAAGATCTGGGAGACCCTGGACGAGGAGACCCGGCAGATCATCCAGGAGTGCGCCACCGAGGCCTGCGAGTGGGGCCGCGACAAGCTGGAGGCCGATGAGGAGGCCCTGATCCAGGGCTTCCGGGACAGCGGTATGCAGGTGGATGTGCTGACGGAGGAGCAGCTGGCTGTGTTCCAGGAGGCCGTGGCGCCCACCCTGGAGAAGTTCAAGGCCGACTACGGTGAGGAGGCCTGCGCGGCCTTCGGCATCCAGTGAGAAGGGAGGAGCAAGATATGAGAAAAGTGTTTGCGGCGGTGGACCGGGTGGGCAGCGTGCTGGAGAAGTTCGTCTCCTGCGTGTGCGTCATCCTGATGTCCATTCTGGTCTTCATCAACGTCATCGCCCGTTTCGTATTCAACCATTCCCTGGCGTTCTCCGATGAAATTTCCACGTACCTGTTCGTGCTGATGAGCTTTATGGGCACCGCCATCGCTGCCCGGCGGGGCGCACATCTGGGCCTCTCCATCGTCACCGACAAGGTGAGCCCCAGGGCCCGGGCCGTCATCGGGACGCTCATGTACATCATCTCCGCATTCTTCTGCCTGCTGATCATCATCTTCGGTGTGCAGATGGTCGTGAGCCAGTACCAGCTGGGTCAGGAGTCCGCCGCCATGCAGTGGCCGGAGTGGATCTACGGCTCCTTTGTCCCCATCGGCGCGGCATTCGCCATGCTGGCGTTCATCACCGGCGCGTTCGACCAGGCGAAGCAACTGAGCCATGAAGAAGAGGAGGGAAATTAAATGGTAGGTCTGGTACTGTTAGGCATCTTCGTTTTCCTGCTGGCCTTCGGGGCCCCCATCGCCGTTTGCTTGGGGATGTCCAGCGTGGGCGCCATCCTGGTCCAGGGAGCGGGCAAGCCCATCGAGGCTGTTATGAGCGTCCTGCCCCGGCTGTGCTCCTCCGCCAGCAGCAAGTTCGTGCTCCTGGCCATCCCCTTCTTTATCCTCTCCGGCAACGTGATGGAGAAGGCCGGCATCTCCGGCCGCCTCATTGACCTGGCGGAGAAGTGCCTGGGCCACATCAAGGGCGGCATGGCCATCGTGTGCGTGGTGGTCTCCTGTTTCTTTGCCGCCATCTCCGGCTCCGGTCCGGCTACCGTGGCCGCTCTGGGCCTCATTATGATCCCCGCTCTGGTGAAGGCCGGCTACAAGGCCTCCTACGCCTGTGCCCTCATGGCCGCCGGCGGCGCTATCGGCGTGGTCATCCCGCCCTCCATCACCTTCGTGGTGTTCGGCTCCATCGCCGACGCCTCCATCACCGACCTGTTCAAGGCCGGCCTTGTCCCCGGCCTGATGATGGGCGCGGGCCTGGTGGTAGTCTCCCTGATCGTGGGCCGGAAGATGGACCTGAAGGTCCAGCCCCGGGCCTCCTGGGGCGAGCGCTGGAGGGCCTTCAAGGACGCCTTCTTCGGCCTCATGATGCCGGTCATCATCCTGGGCGGCATCTACGGCGGCATCTTCACCCCCACCGAGGCGGCGGCCGTGTCCGTGTTCTACGGTCTGGCCGTGGGCGTGTTCATCTACCGGGAGATCAACTTTAAGAAGTTCATCGACATCCTCATCGACTCCTGCTCCACCACCGCCACCGTCATGTTCATCACCATGGGCGCCACCCTCTTCGCCTACGTGCTGACCCGGGCCAGGCTGGATAAGATGATCAGCGACTTCATGGTGCAGGTCACCGGCGGCAACTGGATCGTCTTCTTCCTCATCGTCAATGTGGTGCTGCTGATCGCCGGCTGCTTCCTGGACTCCACCTCCGCCCTGTACATCTTCACCCCCCTGTTCGCCCCTGTGGCCGCTGCCCTGAACATCAACCCGATCCACTTGGGCGTGGTCATGATCGTGAACCTGGCCATTGGCCTCTTCACTCCGCCGGTGGGCGTCAACCTCTACGTGGCCTGCGGCATTGGCGATATCAAAATCGAGGAGATCTCCAAGGGCATCATCCCCTGCCTCATCGCCGAGATCGTGGTGCTGCTGCTGGTGACCTACGTGGAGCCCATCTCCCTGATGTTTGTCAGATGATCTTTCCCCTGTGCCCGCCCGGAGCGGGGCGCCGCCCCTCTCCGATGACAATACCCAACCCATCCACACCATAATTATTGAGGTGATCACAACATGAAACAGACCATTCCTGAACTGAAAAAGACCGCCACTGAGATGCGCATGAAGGTCATCGACATGATCTACAAGGCGCAGTCCGGCCATCCCGGCGGGTCCCTGTCCGCGGCGGACTTCGTCACCGCCTGCTACTTTTACGACATGAGGGTAGACCCCGCTGACCCCCGCTGGCCCGACCGGGACCGCATGATCCTCTCCAAGGGCCATGTCTGCCCCATCCAGTACGCCTGTCTGGCCACTCTGGGCTACTTCCCGGAGTCTGAGCTGGACACCCTGCGCAAGGAGGGCTCCATGCTCCAGGGCCATCCCTCCATGAACAAGTGCCCCGGCATCGACATTTCCACCGGCTCCCTGGGCCAGGGCCTGGCCTGCGGCGTGGGCATGGCCATGGCCGGCAAGATGGACAAGAAGGACTACCAGGTCTACGTGGTCGTCGGCGACGGCGAGGCCCAGGAGGGCGAGATCTGGGAGGCCGCCAACACCGCCCACAAGTATCAGCTGGACAATCTGGTGGTGTTCCTGGATATCAACAACCTCCAGCTGGACGGCACTACCGACGAGGTCATGCCCAACGGCGACCTGGGGAGGAAGTTCGACGCTTTCGGCTGGGAGGTCCTAGAGCTGGATGGCCACAGCATGGAGGAGATCGTGGCCGCTCTGGACAAGTGCCGCGCCTCTAAGAACGGCAAGCCCAAGTGCCTGGCCGCCCGCACCGTCAAGGGCAAGGGCGTTTCCTACATGGAGAACGTCTGCGGCTGGCACGGTATCGCCCCCAACAAGGAGCAGTACGAGCAGGCGATGGCTGAGCTGCGGGCCCAGCTGAACGGTTAAGGAGGAGACGACCATGAGCGAACTGAAAAAGATCCCGACCCGCGAGGGCTTCGGCGTGGAGATCGCCGCCCTGGGCCATGAGAACCCGGACCTGCTGGTGGTGGATATCGACATCGGCAAGAGCTGCAAGACCGGCCAGTTCCGGAAGGAGCTCCCCGGCCAGTACATCAACGTGGGCATCGCCGAGCAGAACGGCGCCGGCGTGGCCGCGGGCCTGGCCACCTGCGGCAAGATCCCCTTTGTGGTGACCTATGCGGTATTCGGCTCCCTCCGCATCTGCGAGATGATCCGTCAGGAGATCTGCTACCCCAACCTGAACGTGAAGATCGCCTGCTCCCACGGCGGCGTTACCCCCGCCAACGACGGCGCCTCCCACCAGAGCATCGAGGACATGGGCGTGCTGCGGACGCTGCCCAACATGACCGTCATCATGCCCGCTGACTACAACGCCGCCCGCAAGCTGGTCCGGGCCGCCGCCAACACCTACGGCCCCATGTACCTGCGCTTCACCCGGGACGCCATGCCCCAGGTGTACGGCGAGGATGTGGAGTTCACCATCGGCAAGGCCCACCAGATCCAGGACGGCAAGGACATCGCCATCATCGCCAATGGCGACACGGTCAGCATTGCCATGGAGGCCGCCAGGGAGCTGGAGACCCAGGGCATCTCCGTCCGCCTGCTGGATATGCACACCATCAAGCCCCTGGATGTGGAGGCGGTGACCGCCTGTGTGAACGACATCGGCAGGATCATTACCGTGGAGGACCACAACATCATCAACGGCCTGGGCTCCGCCGTATGCGAGGTGGCCGCCGAGATGGGCAAGGGCATCGTGAAGCGCGTGGGCATCCAGGACCAGTACGGCCAGTCCGCCCCCTATGAGCGCCTGCTGGCGATGAACGGCATCACCGCCGGGAACATCGTCAGGATCGCCAAGGAGCTTCTGTAAATTTTGTTTCCTAACATTCGACATTAAACATCATACATCATTCATTGGAGGTAATTGTCATGTTAGATTTCACTGATCAGGTCGTCGTCGTCACCGGTGCCGGTTCCCCCAAGGGTATCGGCCGCACCATCGCCCACACCTTCGCCCGTCAGGGCGCCAAGGTGGTCATCTGCGACATCAACCAGGCCGGCGTGGACGCCAACGTGGCGGAGATGCACGGGATGGGCTACGAGGCCATGGGCTATGTGGCCAACCTGACGGACAAGGAGAGTGTGGACAAGATGGTGGCGGCCATCGTGGACACCTACGGCCGCATCGACGTGCTGGTGAACAACGCCGGCATCTCCCAGAAGGTCACCGTGGCGGACATGACCCTGGACGATATGAAGCGCATTTTCAGCGTCAACATGTTCGGCCTGTTCCTCATCACCCAGGCGGTGTGCGAGGTGATGAAGAAGCAGAACTACGGCCGGATCGTCCACCTGAGCTCCGTCTCCGGCAAGCGGGGCGGCGGCGTGTTCGGCGGCGCCCACTACTCCGCCTCCAAGGCGGCTGTCCTGGGCTTCTCCAAGAATCTGGCCCGTGAGGTCTCCCAGTACGGCATCACGACCAACTGCGTCTGCCCCGGCCTCATCAACACCGAGATCTGGAAGAGTATGCCCAAGGAGCAGGCCGACGCCGTCATCGCAAGCATCCCCATGGGCCGCCCCGGCGAGACCCAGGAGGTGGCCAACGCCATCGTCTTCCTGGCCTCCAAAGAGGCGTCCTACATCACCGGCGAGGAGATCGACATCAACGGCGGGTCTCACATGGACTGATTTGATCTGAAGGAAAAGCCGGCAAATTTGCAGTTCTCTTTCTCCTCTCGTCCCGCGTCCGCCTTTCGGGGCTGACGCGGGACATTTGCCGTTTTATGCCGTAAAACAGCAGGAAGGACCGTCCCGCTTAGGGAGCAGTTTCCCCCAAAGGCGCCGTATCCACCGGCTGGCTGCAAAAAAGGCTTGCAGAACAGCAAGGTCCTATGTATAATATAGGGTACACAGGAGCCACAGCACTTTCGCGGTTCCCTTCCCACTGATATGAGGTGATCGTATGCTTCCCTATTTGAAAAAAATGGACCGCTCCTCCGTGGTCCAGAATGTGATCGACTGCCTGACGGATGCGCTGCTCAACGGCAGCCTGAGACCCGGTGACCGTATCCCGACCGAGATGGAACTGTCCGAGCAGCTGGGTGTGGCCCGCAACTCCGTGCGGGAGGCTGTGAAGATCCTGGTCTATATGGGAGTGCTGGAGATCCGCCGGGCGGAAGGCACTTTCGTGTGTAACGGCTTCTCCGGCAGTCTGGTGGACCCCATGATCTACGGTATCATCCTCAACCGCCAGAACGCGCAGGAGCTCAACGAGCTGCGGGCCATGGTGGAGAGCGGTGTGCTTCGCCTGGCAGTACAAAAGGGGACTGACGAGGAGATCTCCCTGCTCCACCAGCGCCTGGAAGAACTCTCCGCCGCTATCTTTGCGGCGTCCCCGGACCCGAAGCAGATATTTGAACGGGACAACGCGTTCCACGACGTGATCACGACCATGGGGCACAACGACATGGTGGCCAAGGTCAACAGTATCGTGCTGCTCCTGACCTACTCCCTGCGCTTGGATACGGTCAAGCGAATGATGGCCCAGGGACGGGGAGAGGAACTGTATCAGGCTCACCAGCGGGTCTATGACCTGGTGGCCTCCCGCCAGGCCAAGGGGCTGTACAGTTCTATCCGCGGTACCTACTTTATTGACGAGGACACAGCGTCCGCCGTAGGCGACGCACCGCTTGAAAATGAGGGGACGGATCAGCA
>CANQCS010000161.1 GCA_947589745.1 uncultured Oscillospiraceae bacterium | reverse complement strand
GGGCGGGTCATGCCGTACTTGGCGTCGCCGGGGGTGTCCATGACCTGGAAGCCCTCCTTGCTCTCCCCCAGGGTGAACACCCCGCCGGGGTTGTAGCGGCAGAAGACGGTCTCCGGGATGTGGCCGATGGACTGCTCCAGGAACTCCACGTGGGTCAGGTCGTCCAGATTGATGATGGCTCCCAGCCTGTCCGCCAGCTGATACTCCTCCGCCAGGGTGTTGTTGGAGGAGAACATGATCTCATGGCCCCGGAAGCCGCAGCGCTCCGCCATCATCAGCTCGGTGAGGCTTGAGCAGTCCGCGCCGCAGCCCTCCTCCCGGAGGAGCTTGAGGATAGCGGGGGTGGGGGTGGCCTTCACGGCGAAATACTCTTTGAATCCCCCGTTCCAGGCAAAGGCGGCTGTGAGCCGCTGGGCATTGGCTTTGATTCCTTTTTCATCGTAGAGATGAAAAGGAGTGGGATACCTCTTTACTATCTCTTCTAGTTGTTCTTTGGTGACAAAAGGTGTTTTCATGGCGGGAATCTCCGTTTTATCCTATATATGGACTGGGTGCCAGGGGGCTTCCAGCCCCTCGGGGGACAGTAGGGACCTTCGGTCCCTGCTGACCCTGGGTTACTTTTTGTGCAAACAAAAAGTAACCAAAAAGTTGCTCAAGGGGCTGGGGCCCCTTGAGAATCCCTGGAGAGGACGTTAAGGGCAGATGGATGTTGGGACTAGGGGCCAGGGAAAGCTTTCATCGGGGGTGCTGGTTTGTTTTTCCGTATTCTTACTGCTGGTTGCTCCGTTCCACTACGCAATTGGAAGCGCTGGTTCTATTCGGGTTGCGTGACGAAACATTTATCAATTGCGTAGTGGAACGGAGCAGGACGCAGTTGGACTAGCAAAAAACGACCAGCGCAGCCAATCTATCGGTTGGGCGCTCCGCGCCCAACTTGCGCCGCAGAAGGATCTCCTTGGGAAAGTTGTCGGGTAGACGCAGCGCCCCTATACACGGGAGCGAGTCCGGTTCAGGCCGGATAGCCCACAGGGCGAGCGCAAAACAAATCAAATAATGAGGGGATTCTCAAGGGGGCGCAAGCCACCTTGAGGGCACTTTTGGGTACTTTTCCTGCAAGGGAAAAGTACCCCAGGGGCGGGGCTGGAAGCCCCGCATCCCCCGTCCCGGCAGGGACCTTACGCACCATCAGAAGTCGGCGTTGCCCACGGTCCGGGGGTGCAGCTCCACATCGCGGATGTTGCTGACGCCCGTCAGGTACATCACCATGCGCTCAAACCCCAGGCCGAACCCGGCGTGGCGGCAGGAGCCGTAACGCCGGAGGTCCAGATACCACCAGTAGTCCTCCGGCTTCATGCCCAGCTCCTTGATGCGGGCCTCCAGCACGTCCAGACGCTCCTCGCGCTGGCTGCCGCCGATGATCTCGCCGATGCCGGGCACTAGGCAGTCCGCCGCGGCTACGGTCTTGCCGTCGTCGTTGAGGCGCATATAGAACGCCTTGATGTCCTTGGGGTAGTCGGTGACAAAGACGGGCTTCTTGAACACCTGCTCGGTGAGGTAGCGCTCGTGCTCGGTCTGGAGGTCGCAGCCCCAGAACACCTTGTAGTCAAACTTGTCGTTGTTCTTCTTGAGGATCTCCACGGCGTCGGTGTAGCTGACCCGGCCGAAGTCGGAGTTTGCCACGTGCTCCAGCCGCTCCTTGAGGCCCTTGTCCACGAAGGAGTTGAAGAAATCGATCTCCTGGGGGCACTTGGCCATGACGGTCTTGATGATATACTTGATCATGGCCTCGGCCACGTCCATGTCGCCCTTCAGGTCGCAGAAGGCCATCTCAGGCTCGATCATCCAGAACTCGGCGGCGTGGCGCTGGGTGTTGGAATTCTCCGCCCGGAAGGTGGGGCCGAAGGTGTACACATCGCCGAAGGCCATGGCGAAGTTCTCGGCGTTCAGCTGGCCGGACACGGTCAGGTTGGCCCGCTTGCCGAAGAAGTCCTGGCTCCAGTCCACAGACCCGTCGGGGAGCCGCGGCGGGTCCTCCATGTCCAGGGTCGTGACCTGGAACATCTCGCCCGCGCCCTCGCAGTCGGAGGCGGTGATGATGGGGGTGTGGACGTAGACGAAGCCCCGGTCCTGGAAGAAGCAGTGGATGGCGTGGGCGGCCACGGAGCGCACCCGGAAAGTGGCGGAGAACAGGTTGGTGCGTGGCCGCAGGTGCTGAATAGTCCGCAGGTACTCCACGGTGTGGCGCTTCTTCTGGAGGGGGTAGTCGGGGGTGGAGGCGCCCTCCACCTGGATGGAGGCGGCCTTGACCTCCAAAGGCTGCTTGGCGTTGGGAGTCGCCACCACGGTGCCGGTGACGATGAGGGCGGCGCCCACGTTCTGGCCGGCGATCTCCTTGTAGTTGGGCAGGGCGGCGGCCTCCATGACCACCTGGAGGTTCTTGAAGCAGGAGCCGTCGTTGAGCTCCACGAAGCCGAAGCCCTTCATGTCCCGGATGGTCCGGGCCCAGCCCATAACGGTGACCGTCTGGCCGTCCAGACGGTCGATATCCGCGAACAGCGCGGCGATCTTGATACGTTCCATAGTTGTTCACCTTACTATTTTGATAAATTCTTTGGCGTGAATACCCAGAATAGGTGTATTATAACTCTGGAAATCCCATTTTACAAGGGGTTTTCTTTTGCCGGAGGCAAAGTGGCTTCGGCAAAATATACAAAAATACGAAAGGGGCCTCCGGCCCCTTTCACCTCTTTATCTTGTCGCAGCTACGCCGCCTGGGGGATGGGGGGCTCCGCCCCCCACCGGGTTCTGGTAGGGACCTCCGGTCCCTGCACCCCTGGGTTACTTTTTGTGCAAACAAAAAGTAACCAAAAAGTTGCCAGCCCTACGGGCTGGACCCCCTTCAAATATTTGATGTGTTTTGCGCTCGCCCTGTAATCTGTTTTTCCTAAACCGTGCCGGGTCCCGTGTATGAGATGTTGCGGCTACCCTAATATGTCCCCAAGGAGAGGGAAGCGCTGGTGCACGGACACATTGGGTGCGTTGGTCGTTTTCCGTAGTCCAACTGCGTCCTGCTCCGTTCCACTACGCACAGGACAGACTTCCGTATACGGCCCGACAAGAAACATCTATCAATTGCGTAGTGGAACGGAGCAACCGGCAGTAAGAATACGGAAAACCACTATCGCAGTACCGATGAATGCTTTCTCTGGGGCCTACCCAACACCCACCTGCCCTTAACGCCCTACCAACACGGAGGGGATTCTCAAGGGGGCCAAAGCCCCCTTGAGCACGCTTTTGCCTACTTTTCCCGTGGGGGAAAAGTAGGCCAGGGGCGCACCCATCGGGGGTGCGCATCAGACCCGGTGGGGGCCGGAGGCCCCCTAGATGTTCCTCGGGGCCATCGAGGCCCCTCGAAACATTTGACAGTTGCGCCTGCGGCGCACCTGTCGCGGGGCCGGAGGCCCCATCCTCCCGGCTAAAAAGTACGTATTGTTCTTGACATTTTTCATAAAGCCAGCTATGATTTTACTATCAGAAATTTCCATATCACGATGGAAAATAATAGGAGAATCGTCTATGAATATTTTGGTCGTCAACGGCAGCCCGAAGGGCAAATACAGCATCACCCTCCAGACCTGCCTCTATCTGGCCCTCAAGCACCCGGAACACCACTTTGAGATTTTTCACGCCGGAGCCCGCATCAAGGCCCTGGAGAAGGACTTCACCCCCGCTCTGGAGGCGCTGCGGCAGGCGGACCTGGTGCTTTTCTCTTACCCCGTCTACACCTTTATCGCCCCCAGCCAGCTCCACAGCTTCATCCGCCTGATGAAGGAGTCCGGCGAGGACCTGTCCGGCAAGTTCGTCACCCAGATCACCACCTCCAAGCACTTCTACGATGTCACCGCCCACCGCTTTGTCCAGGACAACTGCCAGGACCTGGGCATGAAGTTCATCCGGGGCCTCTCCGCCGACATGGACGATCTGACGGAGAAGAAGGGCCAGCAGGAGGCCCTGGCCTTCTTCGACTACGTGTGCTGGTGCGTGGAGCACAACAGCTTTGAGCCTCTGCCCGCGCCGCTGCCCGCTCCCGCCCATAGGCCGGTGACCGTGCCGGAGAGCGTCCAGGCGGAGAAGCCCGGCGACGTGGTCATCGTGGCGGACCTCCGGCCGGAGGACGCACAGTTGGCCGCCATGATCCAGCGGTTCCGCGCCGTGCTGCCCCTGGCGACCCGCGTGGTCAACCTCCGGGAGTACCCCTTCCGGGGCGGATGCTTGGGGTGCTTCAACTGCGCCACCGACGGCAAGTGCATCTACACCGACGGCTTTGACGAATTTCTCCGGAACACCATCCAGACCGCCCAGGCCATCGTGTACGCCTTCTCCATCCAGGACCACTCCATGGGGCCCCTGTTCAAGATGTACGATGACCGCCAGTTCTGCAACGGCCACCGCACTGTCACCATGGGGATGCCCATGGGCTACCTCATCAGCGGCGACTACTCCCGTGAGCAGAATCTCCAGATGATCGTGGAGGGCAGGGCGGAGGTGGGCGGCAACTTCCTGGCCGGTGTCGCCGCCGACGAGACGGATACCGACGCCGCCGTGGACCGCATGGCCGCTACCCTGGCCTATGCCCTGGAGCATAAGTACGCCCAGCCCCAGAACTTCTACGGCGTGGGCGGCATGAAGATCTTCCGGGACCTCATCTACCTCATGCAAGGCATGATGAAGGCGGACCATAAGTTCTACAAGGCCCACGGACAGTATGATTTCCCCCAGAAGAAGAAGGGCACTGTGGCGAAGATGTACCTGGTGGGCGCGCTGCTGTCCAACCCGGAGGTCAAGGCCAAGATGGGCAACCAGATGAACGACGGGATGCTGGCGCCTTATCGGAAGGTGCTGGAGCAGGCGGCCAAAGAGCGGAGTAAGTAAACCGGCCTAGGGGCGTGGGGGCTCCGCCCCCCACTGGAAATTGGTAGGGACCTTCGGTCCTTGCGATCCCCCGGTGACTTTTCCCATGCCGGAAAAGTCACCAAAAGGGCATTTAAGAAAACCAAGGTTTTCTTAAAAATCTTTCCTTATTATTTGTTTTGTTTTGCGCTCCCTCTGTGGCTGGTTTTGTCTGAACCGGACCGGGTCCCGTGTATGAGGCGAAGCGGCTGTTTTGGTATGTCCGCAAGGAAATATTGCTGCGGCGCCGCAGCGTTGGGGAAACATACCGGGCGGAAGAAAAATGTATAATGCGGCGAGGATATGGGTGTTTCCGTGCCCGTATCCTCGCCGCAGTTATTTGTCAAAATCGGTCAGTTATCGAAGTTAATGATGTCCGCTCCCGTGGTGCTCTTCTTGATGGTGGGATTCGGCAGTCTGCCCGCTGTGGTGGCTTTCCTCTGTGCAGTCCAGCGGGCAGTTGTGGTGGTGCTCGTAGTCCGTACAGTCAGCGGGGCAGTCGTGGTGGTGGGAGGCGTCCGTGCAGTTGGGGTCGTCACAGCCCATACCGCTGACAAAGGAAACTGTGGTAACAGAAGAATCGCTGTGTTCGTCTTCATGGTGGGCTTCTGTGTGATGGTGGCTTTCCTCTGTGCAGTCCAGCGGGCAGTTGTGATGGTGCTCGTAGTCCATGCAGTCAGCAGGGCAGTCATGGTGGTGGGAGGCGTCCGTGCAGTTGCGGTCGTCGCAACCCATGCCGCTGACAAAGGAAACTGTGGCAACAGAAGAAGAATCGCTGTGTTCATCTTCATGGTGGGCTTCTTTGTGATGATGGCTTTCCTCTGTGCAGTCCAAAGGGCAGTTGTGGTGGTGTTCGTAGTCCGTACAGTCAGCGGGGCAGTCATGGTGGTGGGAGGCGTCCGTGCAGTTTGGATCGTCGCAGCCCATGCCGCTGACAAAGGAAACTGTGGCAACAGAAGAAGAATCGCTGTGTTCATCTTCATGGTGGGCCTCTGTGTGATGATGGCTTTCCTCTGTGCAGTCCAAAGGGCAGTTGTGGTGGTGTTCGTAGTCCGTACAGTCAGCGGGGCAG
>CANQCS010000160.1 GCA_947589745.1 uncultured Oscillospiraceae bacterium | reverse complement strand
AAATGCGCCTGCGGTAATGTAATTGAGACAGGTTCCACGAAGAAAGATATCCGCGTGGAAGTCTGCTCGAAGTGTCACCCCTTCTTCACCGGCAAGCAGAAGCTGGTCGATACCGGCGGCCGCGTGGCCAAGTTCAACAAGAAGTTCGGCTTCCAGTGATCGGATGACAAAAGCCCCGGACCTTTTGGTCCGGGACTTTTTTATACTATTCTTCAATTAAAACAATATAACGTTACCGTGCGAAAAATGCAGGAATTGCAACGCTTTGGTAGCGATATTAAAGTCCTTTTTGATACTTTTTCTTTCAAGAAAAAGTATTATTCCATCTCCTCCAGCGGGAACGTCACCGACCAGTTCCCCGTGGTCAGCAGTCCCGAGGTCCAGAACTCGCCGTGGAGACGGTACTCCGCCAGCGCCTCCGGCGTGGAGGGGAACACATACTCCACATAGTCCAGCCGCCGCCCGTCTTTCTCCGCGATAAACTGCGTACTGCCGCTCTCAATACGGCCCCCCCGGCTGTCCGTCAGCCAGAGCCGCCCATGGTTGTCATTCTCCAGATAGTTCTCCACCGCGGTCTGCACGCGGAGCGCTCCGTCGACCAGCCCAATGCCTGTCAAGGAAATTCCCTCCACAGGAAACCCGACATAGGGTTGTCCCGGCAGCATGGGTTCCCGCTCCGAAAGACCGCCGCCGCTGTAGCTCCAGCTCTCCGGCCAGCCTGTGGCCGTCTCCCGGATATTCCCCAGGTCACAGGGAATCTCCACATCTTCATAGTGGGTCTTGCGGCTTAAAAACTGCCGGAAGGAGAAGGTCACTTTGCCGCCGCCGATGCCGCTGCCATCCATGGTTCGGATGGTCACCAGGAGGGTCGCGGTCCCCGTCTCATCGTCGTATGCCACAAATTCACAGCGGCCCGTGCTGTCAAAGGGACGGTTGATCCGGTAGCTGTCAAACAGGTCCACGGTCCCGTCCACCCGGTCCCCGGTCAGGTCCCGGAGGGTCAGGTACACCTGGGCGGTGTCGCCCCGGATGGAGGCGGACACCACCTCCATCCGGATGCCGTTGTCCTCGTCCGCCAGCTGCACTGGCTGGAACTGCTGAGCAATGGCGGGGGAGAGGGCGTACATCAGATCGTAGATGGACGTGCTGGCCGCCGCCCGCACAGGCGTAAGCAGGACCAGACACAGCACCGCCGCGACCACCGCCGCGGGCCGGTGCCATTTTGCGCGGGAACAGTTGCCCCATAGCTCTGCCCTCACATTTTTTACAATCCCCCTCTTGGTAATAGATGACAAATGGATATCCTTTACAGCATTTTGAATCGTAATATTTTCCATTACATATACTCCTTTCGATACACTTCTTCCAACAATCTGCGGCCCTTTTGCAGCCGCATTTTGACCGCGGACTCGGTTCTCCCGATGATTTTGGCGATCTCCGCCACCGGGCGTTCCTCCACATAGTAGAGGGTCAGCACCAGCCGGAATTTCTCCGGCAGGGAGGTCAGCGCCTCAATGATCCCGCAGCTCTCCGGGGCCTCCACGCAGGCGCGGAGCTCGTCCGGGGCTATGGGTTCGTCCCGGCCCCGAAACCGCAGCAGGTCCCGGCAGCGGTTGGACGCCACCCGCAGCAGCCAAGCCTTCTCATGCTCCCGGCTCTCAAAGGCCGGGGCTTTCTGCATATAGCGGAGGATGGTGTCCTGGACCGCGTCCTCCGCGTCGCTTCGGTTTTTCAGCATCACCAGACACAGTCGGTAGAGCATATCGCCGTAGGCCTCCACCGCCGCCTCCACCTCATCCGCCGGCCGGCCGGATGACTGGCGCATCTCATCACCCCCTTTCATCAGTAATACGTTTGATCGCCGGGTTCGGTCAATTTTTCACAGGAGAATTTTGAGGTAGCAACGAGGCTGCCGCCCTCTGGTTGAAGCACAGCAGTACGAAAACAGAAAAGAGCTGACCGCTTCCAGCAGCGTCAGCTCTTTTTGCTGTTTCTATAGGATAGGGAACCTTCCTCTAATTTTTTGCCGCCTCTTTCTCCAGCTTTTGCAGCAGGAGGCCCGCCGCGGTCCCGGCGGCCTCGACTTTCAGATAGTGCTCCGCCGAACCGTCGCAGAGCACCTTGCAGGACGCCGGGAACTCGTCGTCCGCCAGCCACAGGTGCAGCGCCAGCGGGAAATTTGGCATAAAGGAAAACCGCATGGACAGGTCAGCCTTTCCCGGCATCCGCTCTCCGCCCAGCCGGGCGGCCGCCTCCGCCAGCGTTTCCACGTCCAGCTGCCCCAGTTTTCTACGGACAAAACGGTCGTTTTCCGCATCGAAGCTGCTACCCCGGATCAAACCGCCCTCCTTAAATTCCCGGAGGGAAATCCAGGTGTTGGACTGGGGTGTCCCATCCGCCTCCGCCAGGTATTGCAGCACCGTCAGATGGTGCCACATCTCCAGCGGCGTGTCGAGGGTATAGTCCGGCCAGTGGACATGCACCGGCTGTCCCAATGTCGTAAAGGAGAACATCCAGCTGCCAGCGTCGTAGTGTACGTTGGCCTTTCGTGCGATGTCCTCAGGCTGTCGGCCCGCCAGTTTCCCGATGGCGGCCGCCAGCATTTCGGTATATTGCCGGTTTTCTTTCATGGCTCCTGAACCCTCCCCATAAAAAGCAGTCCACAGCGCATTACATTTCATTCCACTGTTCATCCGGGCTCCCCACACCGCTTTTGCAGTCGGCGAGGTAGCCGATGGATGAACGCTGTGTCTATGATTATACCCGATTTGTGATGTTTGTCAATTCTTGGAACATTACAAAATTATCTATGGATTTGAGAACAAAATAGGACTATACTTCTCGGGAAAATTAACAAAACATGTGAAGTAATAAGATGGGGCGGCATAACGCTGTGTCGGACTGTGTCGCTGACTGTGTCGGAGCGTCGGCGCCCTCTTGACAATCCACCGCATCTGTGCTATGATGACAACCGAAAAATGCAATGAGGAACCGAGCGACGGACGGCGGCCGCCAGCGAGCGGGGGACAGTGGGAGCCCCGCGGTACAGCGTCCACCGCAGCCAGTTCTGAGTGGGCGGCGACGAGCCGCACGGCCCTGCCCCCGTTACCGGGCTCACGAGATTTCCCGGATATGCTCCAGGAAAATTAGGGTGGTACCGCGAAGACCTTCGCCCCTATGTGGTGGCGTGGGTTTTTCTTTTTGCCCGGAAAGGAGACGAACCATGCGAAAACAGATGGCGCTGTTCGCGGCGCTGGCCCTGTCTGTTATCCTGCTGCTCAGCGCCTGTGAAGGAAATCCGCTTCCCAGTGGAATGGACGAATCCACTCTGCTGGAGGCGGGGAAGGACGTGATGCTGCTGATGGTGGGCGGGGACTATGACGCGGTCTACGGGATGCTCCGCGATGATGTGGCGGCGAGCACCACCCCGGAGGCTATCGGGGAGCTGGTCCTCCGCCAGACCGAGAACGCGGGGACCTACAAGCAGATCGACAGCTCCATGGCCACGGGTCAGTCCTCCAACGGGGAGGAGTTTGGCGTGGCGGTGCTGTACTGCGACTTCTCCAAGAAGGGCGTCCTGTTCCGTCTGGCCTTTGACACGAATATGGACCTCATCGGCATGGATATCAAACAACAGTGATACTTTTTCTTGAAAGAAAAAGTATCCAAAAAGAACTTTAAATTCGCTACCGAAGCATTGCGATATTTACATTTTCCACACGATAACGATATATTTTTCTAGTTGGAAGAATAGTGAGGTACGTTCAACTTGAACAGTGTACTGCCCCGGCGGATGGGGACGCGGCTTGAACGGCTGAGATCGTTCCTGGGACGCGCGTTCGCCGGGTTGAAGGAGCGCTTTGGCGGCACGGAGCCCGCTCTGTGCCACACCTCGGCGGCGGTGGCCGCCGCCGTTATGGGCGCTGAGATCGCGTCCAGTTACTGGCCCCGGACCGCCGGATATATCCTCTGCTCCTGCGCCGCCCTGGTGCTGGTGGAGCTGGCGCTCTGGCTGGCCCAGGCCCTGCTGCGGCGGTGGCTGGGCCATGGATTGGGGTGGCTCATGTCCCTGGCCCTCCTGGTGGGGGCCGTCGCCTATGCCGTCCGAAAGGGCGCGGGGGAGGGCTGGACCTGGCGGGTCTGGCTGTTCTCGGCCCTGGCGGCGGGGATACTGTGGCTACTGGCCGCCTCCTGGTGGAGCCTGATTGTCAGGCATAAATACTTGACGGCAGTGGCCGCCGTGGCGGCGGCATCTACAGCGCTGGCGGTGGTGTTGGGAGCGTTCTATTTCGGCGACGGCTTCCGAGATCGGTATATCGGCCGACTGCTGGCGCTGTCTCACCCGGACGCCGCGCAGGAGGCGCTGGAGCCGTCTTTAGGCCCCGGCCCCCACCCGGTCGAACTGCTGGACTACGGCCCGGACACGGACCTGGATGCCGGGAGCGTCAACCTGACCGCCTACATGAGCCGGGACACCGGCGACCTCACCGGTGACTACGTGGACGCCTACTGGGACTACGACCTGAACGCGGTGCCCCTGGCGGGCCGGGTGTGGTACCCGGCGGACGGGGAAAACTGTCCCGTGCTCTTCATCGCCCACGGCAACCACGAGATCCTGACGCCGTCCTACCAGGGTTACGGCTACCTGGGGGAGTATCTGGCCAGCCACGGCTACGCGGTGGTGTCGGTGGACGCCAACGCCTGCAATATGCTCAGCGGCGAGAACGACGGCAGGGCGGTACTTTTGCTGAAGCACATCGGAAAAATTCTGGAGTTCAACGGCGAGCAGGGAAATCCGCTTTACAGCAAACTTGACGTGGACAACCTTGCCATTGCCGGACACAGCCGGGGCGGCGAGGCCGTGGCCACGGCCTATCTGTTCAACGGCTACGACCAGTACCCGGAGAATGGAACGGTGCACTTTGATTTCCACTATCCCATCCGCTCCCTAATTGCCATCGCGCCCACGGTGGACCAGTACCAGCCGGCGGATCACAGCGTGGAGATCGAGGATGTGAACTATCTGCTGCTCCACGGCGCGGCGGACCGGGACGTGACCAACTTCATGGGGATGCGCCAGTATGAGAACCTGACCTTCACGGGGCAGGGGGACTATCTGAAGACGACCCTCTACATCGCGGCGGCCAACCACGGACAGTTCAATACCCTCTGGGGGGAGAACGACCAGCACGGCGCACAGACGCCTCTGCTGAACCGGGCCAGCCTCCTCAGCGAACAGGACCAGCAGCGCATTGCTCAAATCTTCATCAAGGTATTTCTGGACGTGACCCTGAAAGGCGATACAAGCTGCGTTACGCTGCTGACCGACTGGGACAGCTATGCGGGACAGATCCCAAGGACGGTGTACTATCAGTGCTGGGAGAGCTCCCGCTTCGAGCCCATCGCGGACTTTGAGGAGGACTCGGACCTGGAGACCGCCACTATGGAGGGCGCATCCCTCATGGCCGACGGGGTGAACTGGTGGACGGAGGAGCAGATGTCCCTTGCCGGCAGCGGCGGGGACAACACCCACGCGCTGCGCCTACGGTGGACGGGCCGGGGAAGCTACACGGCGACAGTCCCGCCGCTGGACGTGAGTGGGAGATATATTTCCTTCGACCTCTGCGACCTGGACAGCAAGGCCATTGAGAAGGAGGACTATTCGCTGGTAGAAGGCACAGTCCGCATCACCGACAGCGGCGGCAGCGCCGCCGAGGCGTCCATCAGTGACTACGCGACTGTTTTTCCTATTCTGCCCGTGCAGACGGACAAACTGGACTTTTTGTTTCATACCTGCGTGTATAAGCAGGGGATGGCCACCGTGGCCATCCCGGCGGAGGTGTTCACCCCTGCCGGGGTCGATCTGGGCTCCATCGTGGAGATCCAGTTTGAGTTCCCCGGAGGTGGGGAAATCGCCATTGACAATATTGGGATCGAAGGGTGACCCAGCAGGGGAGCGGAAGCGGGGGCGGCAGCCCCACAGTGCAAATGCGTAGGGGCCTCCGGCCCCTACCACCTCTTATTCTATTTTCAGTGCTTGCCAGCACCCTGGGG
>CANQCS010000159.1 GCA_947589745.1 uncultured Oscillospiraceae bacterium | reverse complement strand
GTCGTCCACGATGCAGTAGCCCGCCATGTTGACGCCCATGTCCGTGGGGGACTTGTAGGGGCACTGGCCCAGGATGGTCTCGAAGATGGCCCGCAGCACGGGGAACACCTCTACGTCCCGGTTGTAGTTCACCGTGGTGACGCCGTAGGCCTCCAGGTGGAAGGGGTCGATCATGTTCACGTCGTTCAGGTCCGCGGTGGCGGCCTCGTAGGCCAGGTTCACCGGGTGCTTCAGGGGCAGGTTCCAGATGGGGAAGGTCTCGAACTTGGCGTATCCCGCCTGGCGGCCCCGCTTGTGCTCGTGGTAGAGCTGGCTGAGGCAGGTGGCCATCTTGCCGCTGCCGGGGCCGGGGGCAGTGACCACCACCAGGGGCCGGGTGGTCTCGATGTAGTCGTTGCGGCCGTAGCCCTCGTCGCTGACGATCAGGTCCACCTTGTGGGGGTAGCCGGGGATGGGGTAGTGGCGGTAGGTGGTGACGCCCAGGGACGTGAGGCGCTTGATGAAAGCGTCGGCGGCGGCCTGCCCGCTGTACTGGGTCACCACCACGCTGCCCACGTACAGCTCCATGCCCCGGAACACGTCGATGAGCCGCAGCACGTCCTCCTCGTAGGGGATGCCCAGGTCGCCCCGGACCTTGTTCTTCTCGATGTCCCCGGCGCAGATGGCCACCACGATCTCCACGTCGCTCTTGAGCTGCTGGAGCATCCGAATCTTGCTGTCCGGCGCAAAGCCCGGCAGCACCCGGGAGGCGTGGTAGTCGTCAAAGAGCTTGCCGCCGAACTCCAGGTACAGCTTGCCGCCGAACTGGGCGATCCGCTCCCGGATGTGGGCGGACTGGGTCTCGATATACTTCTGGTTGTCAAATCCGATCTGTTTCATAGGTTCCTCCCAAACACACAGATGCTAGTTTGCCGGTCCTCTTCCCTTCCCCGCCAGGGTCCGCCAGCCCACCGGCGTGCGCTCGCAGATCCGCTGTATCTCCCGTTCCAGGGCTTTCAGGTCGTCGAAGGTCTCGGGCTTCTTGCTCTCGTCCCGCAGCAGGGCCGAGGGGTGGTACATGGCCATCAGCCGCGCCCCGTCCACGTCGAACCACACGCCGTGGTCCTTGGTGATGCGGAACTTGCTGTCGATGAGCCGCATGGCGGCGATGCGGCCCAGGCACACGATGATCTTGGGCCGCAGCAGGGCGATCTGCCGGTAGAGGTAGCCGATGCAGGCGTCCTGCTCCACGTTCAGCGGGTCCCGGTTCCCCGGCGGGCGGCACTTGACGATGTTGGCGATGTAGACCTTGCTGCGGTCCAGGCCGATGATGGCCAGCATGTCGTCCAGCAGCTGCCCCGCCTTGCCCACAAAGGGGATGCCCTGCTCGTCCTCGTTGGCCCCCGGGCCCTCGCCCACCAGCATGATCTCGGCCCGGCGGTTCCCCGCGCCGAAGGCCATCTTCTTCCGGGTCTGGCACAGGGAGCACTCCCGGCACTGCTGGCACTCCCGCTCCAGGGCCTCCCAGGTGTCCTGCACGCGCTCCACCTCCTGTATGATTTCTGCCGGGACGGGGGATGCTAGGGGTATCCAAAGGAAGGGGGCGTCCCCGTGTCCCGGTGGTTCCTGTACGTCTTTCTCTACAGCCTTGGCGGCTGCGCGCTGGAAAAGGTCTTTGCCAGGGCCGCCCGGTGCCGGCGGCAGGTGCGGAAGTGTTTCCTCCTGCTGCCCCTGTGCCCGGTGTACGGTCTGGCCATGGCGGCGGTGCTGGCGCTGCCGGAGGAGGAGCACTTTCTCCTCCTGGCCCTCCGGGGCGGCATAGTCTGCACCGGGGTGGAATATCTGGTCCACCTCTTCTACGACCGGGCCCTGGGCGTGTCCTTCTGGGACTACCGGGGGATGCCCGGCAACCTCCGGGGGCGTGTCTGCCCCCAGTTCGCCCTGGCCTGGGGCGTACTCTCGGCGGCGGCGGTGAAGTGGCTCCAGCCGGGGGTGGACCTTCTGGCCGCCCGGACGCCCCGGTGGGCGGTGTTCGCCCTGTGGATGGTGCTGGCGGCGGACAGCGTGTGCACCGCCGCCCTGTTGCGGCGCTCCGGGGATGTGGAGCTATTGTCCTTTACTGCGCTTCTGGCACAGCCGTCTGCGGAGCGGCAGTGATGACGGATGGGTCTCATGGAAGAGTTACGCCAGCTCAGTTCCTTTAACAAAAGGAGCGGGCCTCCAGCCAGTCCAGCACATCCCGGTAGACGTACTGGTTGGTCTTCTCGTTGAGGATCTCGTGGCGCAGGCCGTGGTAGAGCTTGATGCTCACGTCCCGGAGGCCCGCCTTTTTGAAGCACTCGTAGGCCTTCCGCACGCCCTTGCCCATGTCGCCCACCGGGTCCCGGTCCCCGGAGATGAAGAACACCGGCAGCTCCTTGTCCATCCTGTTGATATTGGACTGCTTGGTGATGATGGTGAGCCCGTCCAGCATATCCCGGAACAGCCCCAGGGTGGTGTCCCCGCCGCAGAGCGGGTCCGCGATGTAGGCGTCCACGTTGGCCTCGTTGGCGGAGATCCAGTCGAACTTGGTCCGGTTGGGGGCGAAGGGCTTGTTGTAGGCCCCGAAGGCGATCTGGTCCGCCTTGGCGCTGAAGGCGTTCTTGCCCAGCCGCTTGATCTCCCGGTCCGCGATGAGCTTGCCGCCGGCGATGATGGCGGCGGACTGGTGCCCGGTGCCGCAGAGGACGCAGCCGGACAGGGTCCCCGGGTGCTGGATCAGATAGGTCCGGGACAGGAACGAGCCCATGGAGTGGCCGAACAGGAAATAGGGCTTGTCCGGGAACACCCGAGCGGTGCGCCGGCGCAGCTCCTCCATGTCGTCCACCACGTGCTGCCAGCCGTCCTTCTCCCCCAGGTAGACCATGGGCGCGCCGGGGATGAGGGACTGGCCGTGTCCCAGGTGGTCGTTGGCAGCTACCACGAAGCCCTTGGCGCAGAGGTACTGGGCAAAGGGCTCGTAGCGCTTCCCGTACTCCGCCACGCCGTGGGCGATCTGGACCACGCCCACGATCTCCCGGCCCACCGGCGTCCACTGGTTGACATGGATCAGGGTCTTCCCGTCGCTGGACGGGAAATAATACTCAGATACGATGGACATAGAACGCTCCTCCTGTCTCTCTGGCTGGCATTGTGATTTCATTGTATCACAAATCGATCCAAAAGCATAGGGATAATTCGGGAGAATTTTTTCTTTTGGATTTTCCTGGCGAAAAAATGGTGAAAATCAGTTTACATAAGTTGAAAAACCGGGGTTCTGCATCTGAAAAAATAGACCTACCCGCTCTTTGGGCGGCAAATGATGAAACTTCACCCTTTACCTTTCCCACTTTTTTTGTTATAATAGCCCAGTTAAGTTGGCGCGGTATGGCGCCGCGCCGGCGGGAGACTGCCGGAACAGGGAGAAAGGAGGGGATGCCCCATGAAGTACGCCAAGTGGAACGGCGGAGACTACGACCAGGCGGCCGCGGCGCGGCTGCGGGAGGCGGGGTATCCCGCGCTCCTCTCCGCCGTTCTGGCGGCCCGGGGCGCCCGCACGCCGGAGGACGCGGCGTCCTTCCTGGAGCGGGAGCGGGACCTGACCTACTCCCCCTTTCTGATGAAGGACATGGACCGGGCGGTGGCCCGCATCCGCCTGGCTCTGAGCCGGCGGGAGCGGGTGGCGGTGTTCGGCGACTACGACGTGGACGGCATCACCTCCACCGCCCTGCTGGTGGACTACCTCCGCTCCCGGGGGGCGGACTGCCTGATGCACATTCCCCGCCGGGCCGAGGAGGGCTACGGCCTGGGCTGCGGGGCCCTGCGGGACCTGCGGCTCCAGGGGGTCACCCTGGTGGTCACCGTGGACTGCGGCATCACCGGCGTGGAGGAGGCGGAGTTCGCCCGGGAGATCGGGCTGGACCTGGTCATCACCGACCACCACGAGTGCAAGGAGCGGCTGCCGGAGGCCGCCGCCGTGGTGGACCCCCGGCGGCCGGACTGCGCCTACCCCTTCAAGCACCTGGCCGGGGTGGGCGTGGCGCTGAAGCTGGTGCTGGCCCTGGAGCCGGAGCGGGAGGACGCCCTGTTCTCCCGGTACTGCACCCTGGCCGCCATCGGCACGGTGGCGGACGTGATGCGCATGACCGGGGAGAACCGGGTCATCGTCCACCGGGGGCTGGAGGCCATCCGCAGCACCCGGCAGCCGGGCCTCCGCTCCCTGCTGAAGGAGTCCGGCCTGGACGGCCGGGAGGTCAGCTCCATCCAGGTGGGCTTCATCCTGGCCCCCCGGCTCAACGCCGCCGGGCGCATGGGCGAGGCGGAGCTGGCGGCGGAGCTGCTGCTGACCCGGGACCCCGCCAAGGCGGACCGGCTGGCCCGGGAGCTCTGCGGCCTGAACCGGGAGCGGCAGGTGGTGGAGCAGGAGATCTTCACCCAGGCCGTGGAGGAGATCGAGCTGCTGCCGGAGGACGACCGTAGCGCCCTGGTCCTCTCCAGCGAGGTGTGGCACCAGGGGGTGGTGGGCATCGTGGCCTCCCGCCTCAGCGAGAAATATTCCTGTCCCAGCTTTATGATCCACCTCCACGACGGCATGGGCAAGGGCTCCTGCCGCAGCTACGGGGGCTTCAACCTGTTCACCGCCCTGGAGTCCTGCTCGGACCTGCTGGTGGACTACGGCGGACACGAGCTGGCGGCGGGCTTCAATATCCGGGAGGAGGATATCCCCGCTTTCCGGCAGCGGATGAACCGGTGTGTCCGGGAGTTCTGCCGGGACGAGCCGCCGGTGTCCACCCTGGACATCGACGTGGTGCTCCAGCACCCGGAGGAGCTGAATCTGGAGGAGCTGGAGCAGCTGGGGCGGCTGGAGCCCTACGGCTCCGGCAACGCTCGTCCGGTGTTCGCCATCATGGGCGCCCGGGTGGAGAGCTATCAGAACGTGGGCCAGAACCGCCACCTGAAGCTGAAGCTCAGCAAGGGCGGACACCTGTTTGACGCCATCTTCTTCTCCGCCACGGCGGGGGAGTTCGGCATCTCCCCGGGGCTGCGCCTGGACGCGGCGTTCTATCTGCAGATCAACGAGTTCCGGGGCGTCAGCAGCGTGCAGCTGCAGATGATAGACCTGCGGCCCGCCGCCGCCCCCAGCACCCGGGAGCAGGAGTGCCTGGAGCTGGTGGAGCGGCTGACGGAGGGCAAGGCCGTCACCGCCGGGGAGGCGGGGCGCCTCCTGCCGGAGCGGCGGCAGTTCGCCGCCCTGTGGCGGGCCATCCAGCGGCTGGAGCGGGAGGAACGCGCCGCCGGACAGCTCCCCACCCTGCGGCGGCTGGCGGGGGCGCTGGACGGGACGGAGTCCTTCCTGCGCTCGGCCCTGGGGCTGGCGGTGTTCGCCGAGCGGGGGCTCATCACCCTGGAGGCCGGGGAGGACGCGCTGGCCGTACACATCCTGCCGGGACGGCGGGCCGATCTGGAGGAGAGCGCCTATGTGCGCCGCCTCCGCCGGATCCTGAGCCAGGAAGAGAAGGGAGCAGACTGAAGCATGGTCTCACTGGAAGAACGATATCAACATCTGGAAAAAACCATTTCGGGATACAATATCTCCGCGGACCTCAAGCAGATCCGCACGGCGTATGAGTACGCCCGGGACCACCACGGCGAGCAGATGCGCCGGGACGGCTCCCCCTACATCACCCATCCCCTCCAGGTGGCCCAGATCGTGGCGGAGATGCGGCTGGACAGCGAGTCCATCATCGCCGCCCTGCTGCACGACTGCATCGAGGACACCGACGTCACCTATGAGGACGTGGCCAAGCGCTTCGGCGTCACCGTGGCGGACATCGTGGACGGCGTCACCAAGCTGAACCGGGTGAAGTACAGCACCATGGAAGAGGAGCAGATGGAGAACCTCCGGAAGATGCTCTTCGCCATGAGCAAGGATATCCGGGTCATCCTCATCAAGATCGCCGACCGGCTCCACAACATGCGGACCATGGAGTACCAGAAGCCGGCCACCCAGCGGAAGAAGTCCCTGGAGGTCATGGAGATCTACGCCCCCATCGCCCACCGGCTGGGGATGCAGAAGAT
>CANQCS010000158.1 GCA_947589745.1 uncultured Oscillospiraceae bacterium | reverse complement strand
AACAACGACAAGTACAACGAGTGGGCCACCGCCCGTGACCAGCTCAACGAGGTCCTCATCGCCTACAACGCCAAGGGCGAGATCGAGTACGCCGTCTCCTTCGCTGAGTATTACACCTATCTCAGCGCCACCCAGAACCGCAACGCCGCTCAGTACGTCTGGGGCGCCTGCCTGCCCGCCGGCACTGCTCCCGCCGCTTCGGCCCGTACCTTGACCTACACCGACAGCACCAACGGCCTGGTCACCGACGCCTATGTCATCCTCACCAAGGCTGACGGCACCACCGACAAGACCATCAAGCTGACCGGCACCACCGACACCGCCGATATCGGCGAGGGTACCAGCGCTGTGACCGTCAAGTCCAGCACTGCCGTTTATGTCACGGTCACCGTTGGCGGCAAGAACGTGAAGGTCGAGGGTCAGGATCTCGGCACCGTCGCCGGTCAGAATCTGGGCTGGATCTACGGCGCTGAGATTCCCGCCGGTACCGATGACGTCACCGTCACCGTCTCTACCACCGCCCCCGCCGTCACCACCCGCACCCTCACCATCGACAACACCTCTGGTGTTGACCTGGTGACCGGCGCTGTGGCTGCTGTCACCGACACGACCGGCGCCAACGCCGTTGTGCTGAAGGGCATCACCACTGCCGATATCCCCACCGAGGAGTGCATCCTCAACATCGTCATGGACGCCGAGGTCAAGCTGACCGTGGACGGTACCGAGGTCACTGGTGCGGATATGGGCCAGGGCACTGGCAAGTATCTCTATGAGTACACCATCCCCGCCGGCACCGACGCCGTCGCCATTGTCATCGCCGCCGCCGGTTCCACCGAGCCCGACACTCCGACCCCCAGCGTGCCCATGACCCCCGAGCAGCTGCGGGATGAGCTGGTTCCTCCCGCGGATGGCGACTACGCCAACGGCCAGTGGTACAGCCCCACGCTCGACAAGTATGGCACTCTGACCGAGCTGGCCGCCGCCATTCAGGAGTATGTGAACAGCCAGACGGAGGCGCCTGTTACCGCCAACGCGGGCACTGCCGCCTCCATGACCACCACCATCGAGAACCTCACCCTGACCACCCGCACGGATGAGGCGACCGGTGAGGTGTACCTGGTCCTGACCTATGATATCGTGATCCGCATGGGCGACACCGTCGTTGATACCACCCCCGTCTCCAACGAGAAGGAGATCGGCGGCGACGAGCCCACCGACGAGATCCGTCCCGCCATCGCTGACGCCGTCAAGGACGCCGAGGATGCCGCCGCTGCCGAGGACGCCACGGTTGAGTCCATCGAGACCGCTGAGGCCGCCCTGGCCGAGGCCGTCGAGGCCGCCAAGGCTGAGAAGGACCTGAACGAGGCCGAGACCGCCGCTGTTGAGGCCGCCGAGAAGGCCCTGGCCGCCGCCAAGGAAAGCCTCATGACCCCGCTGGAGAAGGCCATTGCGAAGGCTGAGAAGGCCATTGCCGACAACGACACCGCCGCCATGGAGGCCGCCAAGGCCGAGCTGGAGGCTCTGGAGCTGGGCGGCGAGGACAACGCCAAGCGCAACGAGATGATCGACAAGCTGGATGCCGCGCTGAAAAGCGACAGCAACAGCGACGTCGTCGATACGCTGCTGGATGCCCAAAAGGCCTACAAGGCTGCGAAGGCTGTGTCCGATAAGGCAGGAGCAACCGACGAGCAGAAGCAGGCCACCAAGGACGCTGAGAAGGCCCTGATGGAGGCTGCTACGGCCTACTACGCCGACAAGGCCGCTATCGACGAGCAGATCAAGACTGATTCCACTTTGAAGGCTGCGGTCGCTGCCGCCGTCGGCAACACAAACGGCGCTGATGCGTACACTGCCTGGAACGTCGCTGTGCACGCCCGTACTGTCGCCGGAACTTCCGAAACCAATCTGAAGACCTATGGCGCTATTAAGACGGTAAAAAAGCATATCGAGAAGATGGCCGGTGCTGACGAGGAAATGTACCGTGCCTACCTGGCCAGTGAAGATGCGAAAAATAACCGGGCAACCACTGACCGCAACAGCGCGACCAGCAAGTTCGAAAAGAAGCTGGCTGATATCCAGACTCAGCTCGACAAGTTCGCCGAGGTCTACGAGGCGGTCGACGGAGTGATCCAGGCGGTCATCAAGGTTGAAACCGGCGTCGCTGCTGGCGACCTCAACACGGATGCTGCCCTGCACGCTGCCTATCAGGCTGCTGTGGATGCGCTCACCGCCTACAAGACTATGGAGGCCCGTATCGACAAGAAAGGCGCTGACGAACCTGTCAGTGGCACCGAACTGGATGCTTTCGTGGCGAATGCAACTGCCATGGGCACTGACACGACTGCAATCGACCTGGACGGCGACGCGGGAGAGAATACCCTGACGCTGTGGACGAAGGTAAGTGATGGCAATGCCGTCCAGCCGCCTCGTACCGGCAAAGACACCACAAACGGCTTCGTCAACTATGTTGAGTGGTATGCCGATGAACTGGAAGAGGCCGCTGGTGAGGGTTATGTCAAGGCTCCCACTTTCGTACAGGGAAGCGAGGCGACAAAGTGGGACGAGGAGAAGCTGGAGCTGACGGTTCCTTACGGCGCTGAGGTCACGGAGGACAATCTCACCACTGATTACCTCACTGTTAACCCACAGGACAACACTAGTAGTTCCGTCGCTGTTTCCGGTGATACTGCTACGATCACTATCGTTGATACTAACGTCGGTGATCAGAGCTATCCTCTCCTTGATCGTGTGTACACCATCACAATCAAGTACGATGCCCCAAAACTGAAACTGAAGTTGGGTAAGCCTGTTACGGGAGCGCAGGGCTATCGTGCCACTGTTGATGGGGTCATTGAAATTGCCAAGGGCTACTCCGAAGCGGTGACTCTGTCAGAACTCATTAAGGTCGACGACGGTGAGGGCAGTGACGTAACTGACGTCAAATATTACAAGGGTTCTGTCTCCACTGGCACCGAGCTCTCTGAGAAGAAAGTCACCTACACAGACGCTGGCGAAACGATCATTGTCGTCGCCACGCACACCACCAACGAAAAGGCACAGTTTACCTTCACCGTCACTCTGGTGGATTCCATCCCCAACTAATCACTCGCTGAAACCGTACCAAACCCCCAGGGCTTCGGCCCTGGGGGTCCTTCGTCACCGCTCAGCGGAATGCCACGTAAGAAAAGGGATACGGGGAGATGTTGATGATGGGATATGTTTCGTCACCGCTCCGCTGCGGGCGCAGGCAGAATCCGTTATCCACGAAGTAGATAGGGGTGTAGTTGAGGGTGTCCAGGAACAGATACGTCGCATCCCCTGTCGGCACGTTATTCCCGTTCTCGCGCCGCTGGATCAGGACTGCTGAGGGGCGGAACCCCACCTCGATGGTCTGGAGCTGTCCGGTGCCCTTGTAGTGACCGGCGACGCAGTGCTGTTTCGATAGTGCCGAGTCTGCGGTGCTCTGCGCCGCCGCGGCGTCGCTCTTGGCCCCGTCGATGGCGGCCTCGATCTTTTGCGTCATGTCGTTGAAGTCCTCCATCATGATCCGGTCCGATTTTTCCCAAGTGGGAAGCTGATAGTTGCTGGTCCGTTGCATTTGTGCATTCTCCTTTACAGAATTGATGTGGCAGAGAAAACCTCGCTACATATATGGCCGAAATCAAGGAAAAGTTGCACGCTTCCGTGCAACGGCAAAACGGAGAATTTTCAAGCAATCATTTGTGCAAAAAAACAGAGCTTGACAAGGCAAGCTCTGTGCAGTATACTACAGATAGAAGGGCGCCGCTTCCTCGCACCCCGCGACAAGCGGTTCAGCCCAGTAAGTGAATTATCCCGTCAAAGAAGACAGGAACCGTCACCGGCCGGGGTGGCGGTTCCTGCGTTTTATCGTGATCGTCACGGTGAATTGCTTCACGTGGAAAGTCAAGATAATCGGCATTTCGCTCCCCCCTTTTCAGGTGGAGTAGCTGAACCGCACGCCGTTGTCATATGGGGACGCGATTCCACGGCGCCCTTACCCCCTTGCGAGGGCACTATTATCATACCATATTCGACACGGATTGTCAATCTTCACGTAAAAGCCCCGCCGTCCTCCCGAACGGCGGGGCTTTCTCCGTCAGTCCAGGTAGTCCCCCACCGGGCTGGAGTTGTACTGCTTGATGATCTTCACGATGATGGAGCCGTCCGGCTGCACGGTTTCCTCCAGGATGCGGTGCTGGGTCCGGTTGCGCTCCAGGGTCTTCTTGTAGTGCTCCACCTCCTGCCTGACCAGGGAGACCGCGTAGTCGTGGTCCACGTCCTCCTTCAGCATAAAGTGAAGGGTCTGGCAAATACACGCCGCTTTGATCCGCTTCATACCAGCGCATTCTCCGTTTCTATAAAATCATGTGCGGCACTCAACTGGACTTACGCAATAGAGTGCCGCACGTTTATATTGATTTTATCAAAATTTTTTCCGCCAGTCAAAGGGAATTTTGTACAAAACACACAGCCCCGCATATTGGCAAAATTGCACCATCACCCCTCCAGCATCCCGGTGATGAACCCTTTCACCTCGCCGGGCTGGATGCCCAGGGCGCAGGCCAGCTCGTTGTGGAGCATATCCTCCGCCCGCTTCATGCTGCGCTCGTCCACCTGGCCCAGGCGGCGGCCCTTCTCGGCGGCCTTCCGGCCCTTGGCGTAGATGGCGCGGACCAGCCGCACCAGGTCGAAACAGTCGCCGCTTTTCAGATAGATCTGGTAGTGCTCGGTGAGCAGCCGGGGGTTGTTGTTCTCGTACACGTCCTCCTCAATGGTGGGGATCTGCCGGATCAGGGCCAGCGCCTCCTCCCTGGTCAGCACCGGGCGGATATACACGCCGGTGTCCACCGGCACAAAAATTTTGCCGTCCTGATAGGCGGGGGAGAGGGTATAGTAGTCCACGTCCCTCCTGACCCCCTGCATTTCCAGCGGCCCGATTGCCAGAATTTCACATACGCCCACGGAGCCGTAAATAATTTTTTCACCGACCTGATACATTCTGCCGAGTGCCCTCCTCTTCCTGCATTCATACATGATATCGCACATATATTTCATATCATACCACTTTTTGCGTGAAAAAGTAAGCAAAATCTTGCGGGCACTCAAAAATTTTTTCAAAAAGCGCGACCGGCGGCAGTCCGCCGCTGTTGTAAAGCGCATCTTCAAGCTGTGCATGGAAGGACGGGGGCCAAGCCAGATCGCCAACCAGCTTAAAGCGGACAAGGTGCTGACTCCCACGGCCTACAAGAAGCGGAAGGGGCGAAACGCGCCGAATCCTGACCCAGAATCCATAAGTACATAGGGCTGGATGGGTACGCCCTGCACGAGCTGGTGTCCGCGATTTATGCGGGCGCGCCTGACAAGAGCACCGGCAAGCGGCGTCAGCACATCCGCATCAAGTATGACGGGCTGTGCTTCATCCCGCCGGATGAACCGAAGAAGAAAAGGAAAACGGCGTGACCGAAGCCACGCCGTCCCTCTGAAAACTCTCATTTTCAGCCAGTGTGAAGTTTTACTGTTTTACGGACACCCCGCGATTGCCGCGCCGGTCTTTCATTCGAAAAAGGGAAATTACTTCAGGCTCTCCGCCACGGCGACAGCCACGGCGACGGTGGCGCCCACCATGGGGTTGTTGCCCATGCCCAGGAAGCCCATCATCTCCACGTGGGCGGGGACGGAGCTGGACCCGGCGAACTGGGCGTCGGTGTGCATCCGGCCCATGGTGTCGGTCATGCCGTAGCTGGCGGGGCCGGCGGCCATGTTGTCCGGGTGCAGGGTGCGGCCCGTGCCGCCGCCGGAGGCCACGGAGAAGTACTTCTTGCCCTGCTCGATGCACTCCTTCTTGTAGGTGCCGGCCACGGGGTGCTGGAACCGGGTGGGGTTGGTGGAGTTGCCGGTGATGGACACATCCACACCCTCCAGGTGCATGATGGCCACGCCCTCGCGGACGTCGTCGGCGCCGTAGCAGCGGACGTCGGCCCGCTCACTCTCGCTGTAGCGGATCTCGCGGACGATGTTCACCTTGCCGGTGGCGTAGTCGAACTGGGTCTGGACGTAGGTGAAGCCGTTGATGCGGCTGATGATCTG
>CANQCS010000157.1 GCA_947589745.1 uncultured Oscillospiraceae bacterium | reverse complement strand
ATGAAAAACCCGCCGGGAATGCCCGACATGATGTCCTCCAGATTGATCCTGCTGATTCGTTCCATTTGTTTCCCCCGCATTCCTGTGACGCGGCTTTGCTGTTGCGATATACTTTATTTTGTATTATCCGGCATTTCCCGGGAAATTGCAATGTTTTTTTTCGCTGTCACCCGGGGGCTTTGCTCCGTCAGGTACTTGATTTCCGCCATGGACCGGTCCAGCACGCCTTGCTCCCCGGAGACGTTCACGTAGAACCTTCCGCCGCGGAAGGAGGCGTACCGCAGCAGCAGGTCCTGGGCGTACAGCGTCTCAAATTTGCGGATATCCTCGTATCTCCGGCAGAAGATGCGGTCCCGGTAGGTCTCATAGAGGTAGGGGGCCGTGGTGTACAGCCGGAAAGACACCCGCTCGTCCAGCGCCCGCAGCATCCACGGGATGGTCCCGGCGTAGCCCGATTCCACCACCACGATGTTCCGCTCCGGGATGCTGCGGAGGAGCGTAAGAAGCAGCTCCTTCAGCTCCATATGCTTGTCCAGAACGGACCGGATTTTCTCCACGCAGAAGGCGCTGAACGCATCGAACCCGGTGTGTCCCGCCTCCAGGGCGTCATAGACCGGCAGGCGGATGGCGTCGTCCACATAGGGGATCCCCGTCACATCCCAAAGGAACCTCCGGCTGATCAGCCACGGGTACAGCGCCGGATACCCCCGGCTCCGGTAAAACACGTAGGGCAGCAGGGTGTCCCGCAGCAGGAAGATGTACGCGGTGTCCGCCTCCCGCCCGATCCAGCTGCTGTAGTCACAGATGTCCCGCAGGAACGGATTGCCGGAGGCCGCCGGGTGTTCCGCCGCCCGGTCTATCAGGCTGTCCAGCAGAGCCGTCAGCTCGTATTCCTCCGGCCCGTAGGCGGTCTGGGGCAGCCCACCGCCGGAGACAGGAAACGGTGACGCTCCCGCCCGGTCCAGCAGGACCCGGAGCCTGGACAGGCAGGAGAACCCGTCCTCCATGCGGCGGTTCAGCTCCAAATAGCCCTCGTCGGCCAGGTCGTCCAGCAGCTTGAGCAGCTGCCGGGCCTCGTAGATCTCCCCGGCGGCCGACGGCCCGCTCTCCAGCGAGGCCAGCTTCTGCCGGTAGTATGCTTCGTGGAATGAAAGAAATCCCATATCCTCACCGGAGCTTTCCCCGGTTTCCCCCCGGGTTGGGGGAGGGATGGGGGACAAGCTCTATAAACGTTTTCCAATGGTAATTATATCGTTGTTTGGGGGAAAAGTCAATCGTGGGGCGGCGGCTTGCGGGGGACGTCACGGCGGGAAAAATGGAAACCGCTGTGATGTCTCTCTGTAAGAGAACAGAAGCACAGCGGTTTTGATATGCGCATATCGTCTTATTATTTTTACAGCGGGGCGCTTTTCAGACGGGACCTACCCCCGCTGTTCCACCGCCTTGACGGGGCAGACCGCAAAGCAGTTTCCGCAGTGCAGACAGTGGTTTTGCCGGATGCGGCAGGGCTTTCCGGGCTCGATGCACCCCTGGGGGCAGTTTTTCAGGCACTTGCCGCAGCCGGTACACTTCTCGGAAATGACATACCCCTTTTGCGTGACATTTCCCGCGCCGATGGTATAGCTCTCCCGGAAAATCGGGTTGACGCCCAGATTGAAATACTCGATTTCCGCGTCCCTGATCTCAAAGACGATCCCCGCCAGCCTTCGGGTGCCGCCGGGATAGACGTTGGAGAGATAGGGCTGCTCTGCAAAGATCGTGTCGATCCAGGTTTCCTGCTCATTTTCCGGGACAGGGACAGCCTTTGCGGAGAGGCGGATCATCTCTTTATATTTTGTGTAGCCCAGCACCTGTACGCGCCCGTCGGCCAGAAGCTCCCGGCAGAAGGCTTTGCCCTTTGCGGTGAAGAAGAGCATCCTGTCCGGCTCGTAGTGGATGGCGGAGATATTGCGGATCTGCGGCGCGCCGGTCTGGTCCACCGTGGCAAAAGCCAGTACGCCCACATATTGTAATTTTTTCAAACAGGTCTGTGCGTCCATAAGCAACACCTCATTCAATGATTTTTGCCCGATATGCTTTTCTCGGTTTGGGCTCCGGGTACGGTCCGTCGCAGTAGCCCAGCGTCACAAAGCACCGGGCGATATAATGCTCCGGCACACCCCATTCCCGCAGAAGAGCCGCGCCCGCCGCATGGTCGAAGGTCTCCTCCGCCCGGGAGACGATGCAGGACGATAGCCCTAAGTCAAACGCCTCCATCAGCATCGTCTCGGCGCAGCAGAAGGCGTCCGGGATGCTGAACAGAAAATCCTTTTGGGCAAACACGACGCACAGCGACGGCGCGCCGTAAAAGCCGCTTTTGATGGTGGGATCGTCGATCACGCTGGGCTGCTCTCTGGAGACATACGACCCGATCAGCCTGCCCCGGTCAAACCGGGCCATATTCCACCGGCCCAGGCGTTCCACCAGGTCCCTGTCCCGGACGCCCACGATCATGCTCCGCTGTCCGCCGCCCGCGTTGGAGGCGTAGGTCCCGGCCTCGATGATCTTCTCCAGGTCCGCCCGCGATATCTGCCGGTCCTGATATTTGCGGATGGACCGCCGCGCTTTGATCTGCTCCAACAGCTCCATCAGCCCACCTCCTTCCAGCACTGGAGGTCGGCGTCATAGAAGTCCCCGTTTGTCCCCTTGGCCACGGCGGGGCAGCCCCGGCAGTAGGGGAGAAGCTCACACCTGCCGCACTTCTTGAATTTGTCATACGCCCGATACCGCTCCATCTCGCACACCCACACGTCGGCCAGCCGGTCGGTGAACACATTGCCCACCCTGCTCCCGGCCACCCGGCGGCAGGCGTACACGTCGCCGGTGGGCAGGATGGTGAGATGGCAGTTGCCGCAGTTGCACCCGCCGTAGATCATGCCCTCCCTGGCGTCCGCGGGGATTTGAAACGTCCCCGTCTCATACTCGTAGAGCGTCCAGAGGTGGTCCTTTTTGTTGAAATACGTCCGGCAGCCCTCGGCCTCGTACTCCTTGAATTTTTTGTCGCAGATTGCCAGTAGCTCCCGGTATTCCCGGGGCGTCATGGATGCGTCCAGGTCCCCGCCGCTGGGCACGTAGCGGGAAAAGGCAAACACGTCCGCCCCCGCCGCCACCACCGCGTCGATGATGCCCGGCACCTCCATGCGGTTTGTCCTGGATACCGTGGTCATGATCACGCTGCGCATCCCGGCGCGGCGGATGCAGCCGATCTTTTCCATCGTGCAGTCAAAGGAACCGGGCTTGCGGAACCAGTCGTGGGTCTCGTGGAGGCCGTCCAGAGAGAGCTGGTATTTTTCGCAGCCGTAGTATTTCATTTCCCGGCACACCTGGTCGTTCAGGTGGAACGGATTGCCCATAATGGTAAATGGGACCTGATGTTCTTTGAACAGCGCCAGCAGCCGCCAGAAATCCGGGTGCAGGATGGGGTCGCCGCCGGTGAGATAGAAGTAGGGCAGGCGGCCGTACACCTGGCAGAAGTCCAGGCAGTTATAAAAGGTGTCCTCCATTTGGGCCCAGTTCATGGAGTCCGGCTGTTTGCACACATCGCCGGAGAAAATATAGCAGTGCTTGCACCGCTGGTCGCATTCGTCCGTGATGTGCCATTGAAACGAAAAGTACTGCATCGTAGGTCAGACCTCGCTTTATATAAAATCGGTCAAGCCGAAGAAAAGCCGTGTGTTCCCGGCGGGATCGCTCCCGCCGGGAACGGTTTGGATAATGGATAGATTACTTCTTGTCGCCAGCACCACAGGCGGTTCCGCAAGCGGCAGGCTTTTCTTCCGGGGCGACGGCCCCGCAGGCGGCGGGGGTCTCAGCAGGCTTGTCGGTGGCGCCGCAGGCGGCGGGCGTCTCGGCGGGCTTGTCAACCGCGCCGCAGGCAGCACCGCAAGGGGAAGCCGCCCTGTCCTCCGTCCATCCGGCGAGATGAGAAAGTGCCATGATCGTATCCTCCTTTGTGGATTCAGGGGGCGCCGCGCCTCCTGTATGTTTCATTGTACCGATATTTTTTCGCCGCACAAGTACGCACTTTTTTGTGGGGATACGCACCTTTATGTAACTACTTGACGGAAACAGAATGCTGCATTACAATGCAATACAACATCAGATTTTCATGCGGGAGGCGGTTCCATGAAAACGAAAGCCGAGCTCGTCCCGGAGTGTCCCGTCGCCGTGACGGTCCAGCTCATCGGGAACAAGTGGAAGCTCCTGATCATCCGGAATCTTCTCGACCGCCCGTGGCGGTTCAACGAGCTGCAGCGCTCCCTGGAGGGGATCAGCCAGAAGGTGCTGACGGACAGCCTCCGGTCCATGGAGGCCGACGGGCTCATAACCCGCACGGTCTACCCCGAGGTGCCGCCGAGAGTGGAATACGCGCTGTCGGAGCTGGGGCAGTCCCTGAAGCCGATCCTCGACGCCATGAAGGCGTGGGGGGAGAGCTATCGGGGGGCGGAGAGGTGATGGGATCAAAATGCCGCCGTGGATTTTTCCACGGCGGCATTTTATAACAAACCAGACCTTCCTGACGGAAAATCGTGTGGCAAAGGGCGCTCTGCCCCCTTTGAAGGCCCCGCCAAGTGGAACGATGTTCCCCTCTGGACACCTCATGCCGACAGGGATGCTGCTCGCCCCTATTGGATGACCCAGAGCCAAAAGTCGGGCGTTGCCCTCCTTTGGAAAACTCCCGTATTTTCCTCGCCGGTGAGTACCCAGACTGTAATGAGGACAGCTTGGGTATCAGGCGAGGAAAATCAAAAAAGCACATTTGCCACTGTTGATCCGAGTGACAGATGTGCTTTTTTGCCTGCTTCATTTATTGCCCAGCTTGCCGAGCAGCTCATACAGAATCCCGTATAAAATCTGCGCTTTTTCCGGCTCCAGATCCACACAGGCGGCGAGACGCTGCGGCACGGAGAGCGCCTTTTCGCGCAGGGCAGTTCCCGCCTCGGTGATAGAAACAATCAGGTCGCGTTCATCTTCGGTCGAGCGGCGTCGCGCCACATACCCCTTTTCCTCCAACCGTTTAAGTAAAGGCGTCAGCGTGCTGGAATCAAGATACAGGTATTTTCCGACTTCTTTCACCCGCAGTTCCTTATGTTCCCACATCACCATCATCGTGATATACTGCGTATAGGTCAGGTCGAGTTCGTCCAGGTAAGGCTTGTAGGCCTTCACAATCTCTTTCGCGCAGGCGTAGAGCGGAAAGCACATCTGATTTTCAAGCTTGAGCGGGTCAAATCGGTCCGCCATGATGTTCGCTTCTCCTTACGATATGATCCTCCTTGCAAAATCCGCGGCGGCCTTTTGGTCGGCCTCATTTGGCCTGCCTTTGTGGAGCATTGCAAAAGCGCCCCGGCAGGAAAATTCTTCTTTCGCAACAGGGATCTTCTTATCCGCAAGCAGCTTTTCCACATACTTGCGGGTAGATCTGACGGCGGCGGATGTGCTGAAATTCACGACTTTGCCCACGGATACATGGATGCCGCTGATGAACTTTTTTACTTCGTCATCTACATCGAAAGCATACGGGGCGCTGCCGAGGAACAGAATATCCACATCTTCGGCCAGTGGTTCCGATACCGTTTTTGCTTCCACGCCAACGGCCTTCGCAATCGCCTCCGCAATCTTTTTCGTGTTGCCGCCTCTTGAATAGTACCGTACTGCAAGTTTCATGTCAACACCGCCTCACATTCCCAGCGACATGATCCACTTTTTCCATGTGTCGCTGTTTTGTATGCCATGCACAACGATACCTTCTTCCAGCGTCCCCTCACTGTTCACGCTGGTCTTTAAGTCAGACAGCGCATTTTCAAACCCACTGCTGCCGGACGTGGCAAAGAGGATAATTCTTTTTCCCGAAAAATCGTAACTCTCCAAAAACGTATTGATGATCGTCGGCGCAGTGTACCACCAAATGGGGAAACCGAGGAAGATCACACCGCAGTCCGCGACAGGCGCGTTTCTGTCCACGATTTTAGGGCGAGAGGACTTGTCTTTCATCTCGATGGAACTGCGGGAGTTCTGGTCTTGCCAGTTTAAGTCAGCCTGTGTGTAGGGAACTTCGGGACGGATCTCATAAAGTGCTGCATTCGCAATTTCCGCGATCTTCTTTGCCGCATCAGCGGTCACACCGCTGGCGCTGAAATAGGCTACTAATGCTTTACTCATT
>CANQCS010000156.1 GCA_947589745.1 uncultured Oscillospiraceae bacterium | reverse complement strand
CAGGGGGTCCCCTTTGTGCAGGCGGTGGAAACGCTGTGCGGGGACAGAGCGCCGCCACCCAGGACAGCACCACCGCCAGAAAAGCCCAAAACTTTTGCCCTGCCTACGGCCATCGTATGCCCCTCCCATGCGGTGTCCTACCTCCAGGGCCGGGGGATCGACTCGGAAGTGATCGGCGCCTGTATCAGCACCGGGACGCTTTACGAGAGCAGGAAGTATCACAACTGCGTTTTTGTCGGCAGAGACACATCCGGCCGCGCCCGTTCCGCTTTCCTCCGGGGAACGAGGGGAGACTTCCGGATGGATGTACCCGGCAGCGACAAGCGGTTCCACTTCTTTCTCCCTGCCGGTAATATGGACTGTTCCCGTCTGGCCGTTGCGGAAAGTCCCATAGATGCCCTCTCGCTGGCCACGCTGGAGAAGTTGTCCGGCAACGACTGGAGGGATTGTCATTACCTGTCCCTGGGGGGCACGGCGGCGCGCGCCATGATCCAATATCTCCACGACCATCCAAAGATCACCCAGGTGAGTCTCTGCCTCGATAACGATACGGGCGGAACGCGCGGGCTGGACCGGCTGGAGCAGGCTGTTCGGGAGGACCCGGAACTGGCTGCGCGAGTCAAAGTGTGCCGCAATCCCCCGCCCAAGGACTGCGGGAAGGACTATAACGAGTTCCTCTGTGCATATCGGAGGCAAGCACACTCTCAGCAACGATCAAACCGTCAGACAGATGCACGATAATGTGAGCTCTTTTACCTACATTTTCATAAAACTATGATGGAGGAGAACCAAGTGGCAATATCCAGCATACTTCCCCGGAAAACGATGAGAGACCGCAGCCGTCAGCGATCCATGAAAGAGCGGCACGAGTACGACCAGAAAGCTGAAAAGACGAACGGCGGAGCCCTTGTGTCCTCTTATATGTGTTCTCCTGAGACAGCGGCGGAGGAATTTGAGTTCAGTAAACGCCTTTATGCCCAGCTTACTGGGAGAAAGCAGCCGGTGGACCGCGATGTGATCATGTACCGGATCATTCAGTCTTTCCCGGCCGGAGAAGTTAGTCCCGAAACTGCCAATAAAATCGGGTATGAACTGGCTATGCGCTTCACCGGGGGACAGCATCAATTCGTAGTTGCCACCCATACCGACAAGAAGCACATCCATACACATATCGAGTTCAACAGCACAAATCTGGACTGCGATGGAAAGTTTAAGAACGTCAAGAACTCTGCGATGATCCTGCGGCAGCTCAATGATGAGCTGTGCAGAGCCTATGGACTGTCTACCATTGAGAAGCCCAGAAAGCACGGAAAATCCTATGGAGAAACTGCGGCGATCAAGCGTGGCGTCAGCTTTATGGAACAGCTGCGGCAAACGATCGATCGGGTAATGCCAGAGAGTCAAGGGTTTGAGGACTTCCTGGCCAGGATGCGGCGAGAGGGCTACGAGGTCAAACAGGGGCAATATCTGTCTTTCAGGGCACCCGGCCAGGTGCGATTTACGCGGTCCTTCCGGCTGGGGGATAACTATACCATGGACGCTCTGATGGAGCGCGCAGGCGTCCCGCGCGGGATGCCTGTGAGGACGAATAAGGCCCGCCAAAGTGCTACCCGGAAAGTAGACCTCCTGATCGACATTCAGGCCAAGCTCGATGCAGGTAAGGGAGCCGGATATGAGCGTTGGGCAAAGGTATTCAATCTGAAAGAGGCCGCCAAAACACTGAACTACCTGATCGAGAATGATCTGACCGATTATGATGAGTTAGTCGCCCGGTCTGAACAGGCCGGGAATGCCTTTGATGCGGTTTCACAGCAGATCAAGCAGTTAGAAGGGCGAATGGCTGAGATCGCACAACTAAAGACCCATATCATCCGATACTCAAAAACACGGGAGGTCTACGCTGCTTACAAGAGGTCCCGGCATAAAAAAGAATTTCGGGCTGAACACGCAGAAGAATTGGCACAACATGAGGCGGCAAAAAAAGCCTTTGATGCTTTAGGCGGTAAGCCGATCCCCAAGGTAGCCCAGCTGTCCCAGGAGTATGCTGCGCTCCTGGCCAAAAAGAAGGAGAAATATGCAGAGTATAAGGAACTCCGGCAGGATATGCTCTCTCTCCAGACGGCACGGCAAAATGTAGATAAGATCCTCGGGATAGAAACAGAAAAAAGCAGGAAGAAATTACAAGAGCGATAAATCTCACGGTGACTTTTCATGGCAATTTCAAAAAGCTGGTTTCGCCACCTGGGGTGAGCGAGATCATCTTCTCAGGACGAACTGACAGATCCATTTCATGTACGATGTCTGATAGTGCGGATGTGATATCATTCTTTCCGCCCTGCTCCATAGCGTTATATACTGAGGCATAAACGGGGAAACGCTCCCAGATCGCATTCATCATCGCAGAAAAGTCGAATTGATGGGAGTCCTTCCAGTCAGGATGCTCCGCCCACAATTCAAAGAACGGTATACAGCTATTTTCCCTGGAGAAGAACAGATAGCCTTTTGTCTGGTCAATATCATGTTCCCGGTCATACTCTGTTTGTTCCCCGATCTTCTGAGCAAACTCCGAAAGTGTCTGCCAATAGGGAAAACAGATCGCTACCACTTCTCCTCCCTGATCGGTCTCTATCAGATAAACGCCATTGGATATTGTTCGATATCGGACCAGATATCCCCGTGGCGTCAGCATCGGAACTGGGTACAGCCCAAAGTATTCCGGGTGGTACTCGGCACAGTGAACAGCAAATTCATGAATGTTTTCCGCCGCTTCACCGGGGAGATGGTTCCTCAGTCGGTAACGCCATATTTCGTAAGTGATGATCTTCCCACCGCTATAAGGGTCATCCAGGGAAAAGGACAAAAGACTTGGGTGTTCGTCAATGGGCATCCCATACTGCTTTGCATCGTTAGAGATGGATGGTGCGCTCTTTTCGACGATATACCATTCCTGTGGGATCACGTCGTTCTCATGTGGCTTTGCACACAAGTGGTAGACGCCGGGACATTTCTCCTCAATTGATATGACCTCTCCGTAAACCTTTGAAAGAAGATGCTCCAACCAATCACTGTTGTCCATATACGTTTTCCTCTTTGATTCGCATTATCAATACGATTTATTATAATGCAAATAAGTGGTTCAAGTCAATGCCACCATTACATAAACTAATGCCATAAGGTGGTGTTGCCAATGACGGGGAAAAAAGATATCAACGTATCGGTAGGCGCTAATATTAAGAGAGAGCGCGAGAGAGCGGGCTATACGCAAGAACGGTTTTCTGAGATGATCGGTATAGGGCCCAAGAGCCTATCGGCTGTTGAGCGAGGTACGGTTGGCGTGTCGCTCTCCACATTGTTGCGGATATGCAAGGTGCTATCCGTTTCGAGTGACGTATTGCTACTGGGCGATCCCCCGAAGAATGATGTGCAGGATCTGACTTCTCGGCTGGAACTGCTACCCCCAGAGCAGTACCGGATCGTGAAAGAGATATTTGACAAGTTACTTGAAGCATTCACGATAAGTTGATAACAGGCAAGAAAAACCTGCCACCCGGACCTGGGTGGCAGGTTTGAATTTTATATGGGATGATCCGCAGGCGAACAAGAGAATATTTTTGTTTGTCTCGTTGTCACTATTTCCTCGGTTCGGGGATACTACATCTGTCGCAAACTTTGTGTCAGCTTTCGGCAATACGCTGAATTGTTTCCATTTGATTTGCAATAGACGGATACCACGTGCGAGCTAAAACTACTTTATATGTTGATTGGCCATTCTCCTGGCGGCAACATATTGTATATCACTTTTGACGATGCACTATTGAGTAAAATTTCGAGTCCTAGAATTACCTCTTGCCTTTTAGAAACTTATGTTCTATTATATAAAAAGAACCAATGTTCTCTATTCGGTAAAGAGGGTGTTTGAATGGAACGTGCCATACTTCATGTGGATATCAACGCCTTTTACGCTTCCGTCGAATGTCAGCGTCATCCTGAACTCAGGAATAGACCAGTTGCTGTTGTGGGCGACCCGGAAGCCCGCCATGGGATCATTCTCACAGCCAACTATATTGCAAAGCCCATGGGAGTCAAAACCGGAATGGCGATCTGGCAGGCAAAGCAGATATGTCCCGATCTGGTTTGCTTGCCAGCCGATATGCGGGAGTATATCCGTATCAGTCAGTACGCCAGAGAGATCTACGAGACTTATACGGACCAGGTGGAGAGTTTTGGCCTCGACGAGTGCTGGTTGGACATCACAGGCAGCACGGGCTTGTTTGGCAGTCCGGTGGAGATCGCTCGAAAAATCAGCAGCCGCGTGAAATTTGAGTTGGGGATCACGGTCTCCATCGGCGTCAGCTTTAACAAGATCACAGCCAAGCTGGGGAGCGATCACAAAAAGCCGGACGCGATCACCCGCATCGGGAGGGACAATTACAAAAAGATCGTTTACCCCCTACCGGTGGAGGACCTTCTGTACGTCGGACCGGCGACGGCAAAAAAGCTCCGCGGCATCGCGCTCCACACGATAGGGCGACTGGCGGAGTGCCCGGAGGAGGTGCTCACCTCCAAGTTGGGCAAAATAGGGGCTGTTCTGAAAACATTTGCGTTGGGCAACGACGTGTCCCCCGTGCAGCGGTCAGATCACGTCAGGGCCATCAAATCTGTGGGCAACAGCGCGACTACGCCGCGGGATCTGGTCAACAACGACGACGTACACCTTATGCTGCTCCTGCTTGCGGAAAGCGTGGCTTCCCGGATGCGGGAACTGGGGGTAAAATGCAACGTGGTGGAGGTCTACATCCGGGACGCACGTCTGATCTCCTTTTCCCGGCAGCGCAAGCTCAAAACACCGACATGTTCCAGCCAGGAGATCGCCTCAGTTGCCCTTGACTTATTCCGGGCGAGCTACCATTGGCACGACCCGATCCGTTCCATTGGTGTGCGCGGCGCGGATCTGGTGGAGGCCACTGCCCCCATTCAGCTTTCTTTCTACCAGGATGACAGAAAGCGAATGAAATGGGAAGCCATTGACAGCACGGTGGATGAGCTTCGCCGGCGCTACGGTTACCGTTCCATCCAGAAAGCTCTGTTGTTCACAGATCCACTTCTCGGCGGAATCAGCCCACGCGAGGACCATACTGTCCACCCGGTGGGATTCTTTGGAGGTTGATCATAGTGGAACGTATAAAGCAATATGTGCCCGTAGTGGTGCGTTTCGACGCGGAAGGAAAGCTGCGCCCTTTGGAGATCGAGTTCTCGGATGGAGTAAAGTATACGGTGGATAAGGTGCTGGATGTGCGCCGGGCCGCATGTCAAAGTGTGGGAGGGGTGGGAGAGAGGTATACTGTCCAAATCATGGGAAAAGAAACATATTTATGGTTGGAGAAAGGGCGCTGGTTTGTTGCCAGTAAACAGATGAAATAAAAACGGAGCGGGCCGCTCCGTTTTTTATGCGATCCAGTTTGGTAGTGTTTCTCTCAGTTCGGCCTGCTTGGCGGCGTTCCAACCCTCCGGGGAACCGATGCAGTATCCGCCCATCTTTCTTTTCTCCGGAATATTTCGCAACACATAGCTGATGTTGACCTCATCACCGCTCACATCCAAATACAGTTTTTCTATGAGGCCAATGGGCACCTTCTCGGTCAGGCGTTGGATGCAGCGGTCCTCATCTATCTTACTGAGGGCCCCATGGATCACGATTTGCATCGGGTAATCCTCCGTTTCTAAGCATCATCCCAGTCATTATAGTGCTTATGGAGAAAGAACGCAAGTCTAAACTTGGATGGATCGCCGAATAGCAGACTCAAACAGTTTTTTATCAAAATCTTGTGTTCTGAGTCAAGTGCAAAAAGTGGGGGAGCGCACCATAGGTTTCTGTTGTTATTACCCCAAGCATGACCTTCACCGAAAAATGCAAACGGCTTTATTCTTCCCGCGCGGATGTGCGGGAAAGAGCGACCAACGGGAGCGGCTAAGCCACGCCGATAGGCGTGTTCGACTGGACGCAGGAGCGGCCAGTCCGGGGCTTGGGGGGACCCCAACAAGCGTTTCGTGGATATCCAAAGGGATATCCACGAAACATTGCTTGCCCGTGTTATCAGAAATTTCTGATAACGTGGGTAATCAGAAATCCATTTTTATCGGAAATAATTTGTGAAAGCATTGAAAACGCTGGACAAGGGCAGGAAAAGTTTCTGATAAAAATATAGATTTA
>CANQCS010000155.1 GCA_947589745.1 uncultured Oscillospiraceae bacterium | reverse complement strand
CTGGCAATTTTTTGGTTACTTTTTGTTTGCACAAAAAGTAACCCAGGGGCGCACCCATCGGGGGTGCGCATCAGACCCGGTGGGGGCCGGAGGCCCCCATCCCCCCATTCAGAAGGTCAGCTGGTCCATCCCCCCTGCCCCCGGCACGGGCAGCCCCAAGTGCTGGTACGCCTTGGCGGTGACGCACCGCCCCCGGGGCGTCCTGGTCAGGAACCCTATCTGCATCAGATAGGGTTCATACACGTCCTCCAGGGTGACGGCCTCCTCGTTGATGGTGGCGGCCAGAGTCTCCAGGCCCACCGGCCCGCCGCCATAAAAATCGATGATGGCCCGCAGCATCCGGCGGTCGATGTTGTCCAGCCCCAGGTAGTCCACCTCCAGCGCCGTCAGCGCCTTGTCCGCCAGGGCCTTGGTGATGACGCCGTCCCCTACCACCTGGGCGAAGTCCCGCACCCGGCGCAGCATCCGGTTGGCGATGCGGGGCGTACCCCGGCTGCGCTTGGCGATCTCCATGGCCCCCTCCGGCTCGATGGGCGCGTCCAGGATGCCCGCCGAGCGGGTCACGATGAACGCCAGCTCCTGGGGCGTGTACAGCTCCAGCCGCAGCGTCACGCCGAAGCGGTCCCGCAGCGGCGCGGACAGCTGCCCCGCCCTTGTGGTGGCCCCGATCAGGGTGAACTTTGGCAGGTCCAGGTGGATGGAGTTGGCCGAGGGCCCCTTGCCGATGATGATGTCGATGGCGTAGTCCTCCATGGCCGGATAGAGGATTTCCTCGGTCTGGCGGTTCAGCCGGTGGATCTCGTCCACAAAGAGAATATCGTTCTCCTGGAGGTTGGTCACCAGTGCCACCAGGTCGCCGGGCTTCTCGATGGCCGGGCCGGAGGTGACGCGGATGTTGACCCCCATCTCGTTGGCGATAATGCCGGAGAGGGTGGTCTTGCCCAGGCCCGGCGGGCCGTGGAGCAGCACATGGTCCAGGGGCTCGTGCCGCATCTTGGCGGCGGCGATGAATACCTCCAGGTTGCCCTTGGCCTTCTCCTGGCCGATGTACTCCCGGAGGGTCTTGGGCCGCAGGGAGTACTCCCCCTCGTCCTCCCGCGTCAGCGAGGTGGTCACCAGGGGTTCCGTGCTCATAAAGTCGTCGCCGGAAAAATCAATGCTCAACTCGTCACATCCTTCCGAAAGGCGGTCCCCATGGGGGACCGTCACTTCTGTATCGCGGCCCGCACTTGGGCGGCCAGCTCGCTCACGGACTGCCCGAAGGAGGGAATCCGGATCACGTTCTCAAAGCGGCTCTGCCGCTCCAGGCAAAGGCCGATGTGCTCCATGCACCAGCAGCCCTCCTCCTCGCCCCGGGCCAGGATGCGGTCGTGGACGATCTCATAGGAGGACTCCAGCAGGATGTGGCGCACGTCCGCGCCGCCCTCCCGCAGTGGCCCGGCGATCTTCTCAAAGGAGTCGGGGTACACCAGCGTCATGGGCACGTAGACCGTGCCGCCGTACCGGCCGGAAATATCCCTCAGCAGGGCGGCACAGGTTTCGAACCACAGGGGGTAGTTTTCAAAAATATAGCCGTTGAACAGCTCCTTCGGCAGGTTGTCCCGCACGGCGTTGCCCACCTCTTCGGCGTCGAAGATGTGGCTGTGGGGGTCCAGCTCGTGGAGTTTTTCCGCCAGGGCGGATTTGCCGGCCCCGTAGGGGCCGTTAATCCAGATTATCATTTTATACAGGTCCTCCAGTCAGGCGTAGGGGCCTCCGGCCCCTGGGGAGTCTTGGAGGGGCCTTTCGGCCCCTGCTGACCCTGGGTTACTTTTTGTGCAAACAAAAAGTAACCAAAAAGTTGCTCAAGGGGGCTCTGGCCCCCTTGAGAATCCCCTCCGTGTGGGTGGGGCGTTAAGGGCAGTTGGTTGTTGGAACTAGGGGCCAGAGAAAGCTTTCATCGGTACTGCGGTTTTGTTTTTCCTTAGTCTTACTGCCGGTTGCTCCGTTCCACTACGCAATTGGTAAATCTCCATATACGTATACAGTTTGGGACGGACTGCGTTCTGCTCCGTTCCACTACGCAATTGGGGGCGCGGTGCTTGTCGGGTGGGGTGTGGGACGGGGGCTTGGGATGGGGGATAGACAAACGGGAATTCATCGAATAAACCCATGTAGTGCCATTTTAACTGGTTCAATATCTATTACGCTATCTTTCATTGTTTGCTGATACAAGTGGCGTTCGATACCCAGAACATGATGTGAATAAGGAGTACCCTCAAACCATTTTTCAAAACACCTTATAAAATCTGGTGATTCTTTCTCGCTTCCATAGACGCCGATGATAAAAAGTCTCTCCACAAAGGAAATATATTCATTTTCATGGTGCATGAAGAAGTCTTGGCTTCTTTCGTTAAAGCCGAAATATAGGGAGGAAGGATTTCCGCAATACATCGGAACAAGCAAAATTATTTTTTCATAGCTCTCAAAACTGCTATAAAGGCGGTAAACATCATCGTCTCGATATCTGCATTGTGTTTTGAAACACTCATAACCGCAATTACTGCACCCGTGTGTGTTCAAATCCTTATAATAAATCACTTTATCTTGCGGTGTTTTAATAAAATCAATAATTTGCGCGCAATTACCAGTTTTTCGTGCTGAGAAAGAAACGAATAGTTTCATTTCATACCTCGTTAAATCCCGATTTGCTATGCTGTCCGAAACACCCCCCGAATCCCTTTTCCGCGAATAGATGTATCTATCAATTGCGTAGTGGAACGGAGCAACCAGCACCAGGACTACGGAAACCGACCAGCGCACCCAATGTCCGGTTCCGCCGCCCCAAGCGGCGGAACTTGCGCCGCAGCAGGATCTCCTTGGGGACATATTCAGGTAGCCGCAAAATCTCATACACGGACCCCGGTTCGGTTTAGGAAAAACAGACCGCAGGGGGAGCGCAAAACAAATCAAAAAATAGTAAGGGGGTCCAGCCCGTAGGGCTGGCAATTTTTTGGTTACTTTTTGTTTGCACAAAAAGTAACCCAGGGGCGCACCCCGCCCGGGGGTGCCTGCTGACCCGGTGGGGGCCGGAGGCCCCCATCCCTCAAGCCTTCATCATATTCTTGAGCGCCTGTTTGATGATCTGTTCCAAAGCCAGATTTTCAATGTCCACCCCACGGAGAGCCACATCGATCTCCTGCCGGGAATACCCCAACACCGCCAGGGCCGCAGCGGCCTCGCTGGCCTTATTCTGGGGAATAATGTCTATCACCGGGCCTGCCACGCTCTCGCCGGAGGCGGAGATCGTTTGTCCTTTGGCCAGCTTGTCCTTCAGCTCCAGGATCACCCGCTGGGCGATCCGCTTCCCCACGCCCTGGGCGCGGGTCAGGGCCTTGTCGTCCCCGGTGATGATGCTCATGGCCAGGTTGGACGGCGTGCTGGAGGACAGAATGGCAATGGCCACCCTGGCTCCCACGCCGGAGACGGAAATCAGCTGCTGGAACAGCTTCAGCTCCTCCTGGCTGGAAAAGCCGTACAGCTCCATGGCGTCCTCCCGGACGCTGAGATAGGTGAAGAGCTTGGCCTTCTCCCCCTTCTTCAGTTGGGACAGGGTGTAGGTGGTGGTGCGGCAGGCGTAGCCCACGCCGCCGCAGTCGATCACCGCCAGATAGGGCTCCACATGGGCCACGGTGCCGGAGAGATAGTAGTACATACGGGTTTACCTCGTGTCGTATTTTCTCGGGTCAAAGACCCGCTCGGTGTTGAGAAGGCTGGTGATGCTGCGGCTGTGGCAGATGGCAATGGCCAGGGCGTCCGCCGCGTCGTCGGGCCGGGGGATCTCCTTCATCTGTAAAAGCCGCTGGGTCATCAGCATGACCTGCTTCTTGTCCGCGCCGCCGTAGCCGGTGACGGCCTGCTTGACCTGCATGGGGGTGTACTCGTACACCGGCACCCCGGCCCGCTCCGCCTCCAGCAGCAGCACCCCCCGCCCGTGGGCCACGGCGATGCCGGTGGTGATGTTCTTGGTGAAGAACAGCTCCTCAATGCCCATCTCGTCCGGGTGGAACTGGGTCAGCAGCTCCAGCATGTCGTTGGCGATCTGGTACAGCCGGGTGGACAGGGGCAGCCCCGCCGGGGTGGTGATCACGCCATACCGCAGCAGGCGGAGGTTGGCGCGGTCCGCCTCGATAAGGCCGAAGCCGATGGTGGCCACGCCGGGGTCGATGCCCAAAATGCGCATAGAACATTCTCCTTTGGTTTCCTGGAGAATATTCTAACATTTGTTTCCCAAAAAGGCAATAGGTTCATACCGTTCTTCATGAAAACCATATACCGTCACCGTGCGAGAAATGTAGGAATTGCAGCATTTTGGAAGCGATATCAAAGTTCTTTTTGATACTTTTTCTTTCAAGAAAAAGTATCAGGCGGGCAAAATCTCCACCGCCACCACCTCCGGCGGGTTGAATACCCTGGGCAGCAGCAGATTGAGGGACAGCCCCCGGCTGACCACCAGCTTTGTGGTGCCCAGGTCGTAGAGCCCACCGGCGTACTTGGGGAAAAGCCCCTGGTTGGGGGTCAGCAGGCCGTTGAGGAGGCCGGGGATGCAGACCTGTCCGCCGTGGGCGTGGCCCGCCGCCACCAGGTCGAAGCCGCTGGCGGCGTAGTCCTCTACCCGCTCCGGCCGGTGGGAGAGCAGAATGGAGAACCGCTCCCCGTCCAGCAGGGCCTCGCAGTCCTCCAGCTGCTCCCGCCAGCCGGGGGACCCCCTGGGGTCGTCCACGCCGCAAATCAAAATTTCCTGGCCGTTGACGGTCAGGGGCTCTCCTGTCCCCTCCAGGACGGTGACGCCGAAGGAGCGGATGTAGTCCTTGATCTCGTCCGCCCGGCGGGTGTAGAACTCGTGGTTCCCGGTGACATAGAAGCAGGGGTATTTGGGGCCGATGGCGGACAGCAGCAGCTCGGCGCCCCTGACGGGCTTCTTGTCGTCAACGATATCGCCAGCAAGCAGGATCACATCCGGCTGTTGTTCCTCAATCTTAGCAATCAGGCCGGACTGGTCCCTGCCGTGGACCGTGCTGTGGAGGTCCGTCAACAGGACGATTCTGATTGGCTCGGACAACTTTGTTGTCCGAACCTGGTAGGTACGGACCGTCAGGCCGGGCCAGAGGGCGGTTGCCGCCACCACGGTGGCGGCGGCCGCTGCCAAAAGGTATTTTGCTTTTTTCTTCTTCATCGAAAAGCTCCTTGGTTTCCCCTTACAGGGGGGATGGGGGCAGGGGCCTCCGGCCCCTGGGGGGTCGGGAGGGACCTTCGGTCCCTGCTGACCCTGGGGTACTTTTCCCTCGCAGGAAAAGTAACCAAAAGTGCGCTTAAGGGGGCTGGCGCCCCCTTAAGAATCCCTTGGGGTTGACGGTTAAGGGCAGTTGGTTGTTGGGACTAGGGGCCAGGGAAAGCATTCATCGGGGGTGCCGGTTTGTTTTTTGCCGTAGTCGATGGTGCCGGTTGCTCCGTTCCACTACGCAATTATCAATGTTTCTTGTCGGGTCCGTAGACGGAAATCTGTCCTGTGCGTAGTGGAACGGAGCAGAACGCAGTACGACACAGGCCGTATACGGAAATCTACCAATTGCGTAGTGGAACGGAGCAACCAGCAGTAGGTCAATGGACAAACCGACCAACGCACCCAATGAGTCCCCGCCCCAGCGCTTCCCTCTCCTTGGGAACATACTCAAACAGCCGCTTCGCCTCATACACGGGACCCGGCGCGGTTTAGGAAAACCATACCACAGGGCGAGCGCAAAACAAAACAAAAAATAAGGAAAGATTTTTAAGAAAACCATTCCTGGTTTTCTTAAACGTGCTTTTGGTTACTTTTCCCACGAGGGAAAAGTAACCCCGGGGGCCGCCCCGCCTGGGGGCGAATCAGTCCCGTTGGGGGCGGAGCCCCCACACACCAGTGCCGCGACCCGCGCCGACTGCGCCGCGTCCTTGACGTAATAGTCTGCGCCGATCTGATCGGCAAACTTCTGCGTCACCACCGCCCCGCCGACCATGATCCGACAGGGGGCCCCGGAGGCCCGCAGGGCCTCCACAGTGCGGCCCATGTTCCGGGCCGTGGTGGTCATCAGCGACGACAGCCCCACCAGCGGCGCGCTGGTCTCCAGCGCGGCGCGCACCACCGTTTCGGGGGCCACGTCCTTCCCCAGGTCGATCACCCGGTAGCCGTAGTTCTCCAGCAGCA
>CANQCS010000154.1 GCA_947589745.1 uncultured Oscillospiraceae bacterium | reverse complement strand
TCTCTTACGGAGGTATTCATTAACCTTTACTGTTCATCCGGGATGCTGGGTATGGAATCTCGGATTACAATCGACGAGATTAAATGAAAGGTAGCAGTAATCTAATTCAAGTGCAAAAACATACTAAGTTAGATTAAAAATTACAAGCACAATTTTCCTCAAAGTTCATATTCTAATTGACAAGCTCTTCTGTCCATGAGTGATCAGTTTATCATCTCATCAGGACTATTTTTAGTACTAATATTTGATCTAATCCCCCGCCATCTGGCGCAATGGCGCAGACGCTGATTTGTCGGAGGGCGGCTAAGCGGAGGCGACGCCGTCCGTAGACAAATCGAGGCGCGCCGCGCAATGCGGAATCGGTTGCGAGGGGTAGTATTACCCTCGCAACCTCTGTGTTTTCATGTTTTCTCGTTTGACTTTCACGGTTTTAAGCCATTTTCCCATTATAAATCTGACACAGACTCTTTTGTGTTTCCTGTGTTTTTAGCACGACTGTTTATCTTTTCTATGAAAAAGCCTTATCCTGTGATATAATAACGGTATCATTATTATACAAGGAGGGAATAACTGTATGAATCAAACATCGGCTTTATCACCTCAGACGGTAAGGAGACGGCTGAAAAAGGAGTACCCCACTCTGACACTAAGGATTACGCGCAAGGCTTTTGGCCGCCCCCGGAAATTTGTTCTCATTCATGATAACGGCGTTTCGGATTTCCCGCTGATGGAGGACGAATCTCTTGACAACCTGATGGATAGACTAGGTAAATATGCTAAAACGGAAGAAGGGAAAAAAACCTTAGACCCGTGGAATTATTGAATTTCAGAATCCCGGTTAAAGACCGCATATGCGGTCTTTAACCATTCTATGCAAACATATCTTGCATTTCTCCCCCGTCTGTTCGTCCATACACACGGTATTACAAAATCCATAGACTATGTTACACAAGGTATTGACTGTATTACGAAAAGATATACTGTCTGCTGTTTTTGGTTAATTTCTATTTTCAACCTCTATCCATTCCCATATATTACCTCCCCCGTCTGTTCGTCCATACACACGGTATTACAAAATCCATAGACTGTGTTACACAAGGTATTGACTGTATTACGAAAAGATATACTGTCTGCCGTTTCTGGCTAACTTCTATTTTCAACCTCTATCCATTTCCCCATCAGTCGTTTGTTTATACAATATATCGACCCGTCAGGTAATCAGGATATACATTGCTCAAATATCCTGCCCTTTGCTTGGTCGCGGGAAAATTTTTCTTTTAAGACGATGTTAAAAAATGCTGTGCCGGTTGTTTTGCACGGTTGTTTTTTATATATAGCGGGTTGTTGGCTGGCGCTTCGAAAGATTTTTCTTTTCCGTTCAGATACGTCAGGTTCATGACGTTGTTTTTACTTTTTTAGCAGATACGTTTTTGTATTCACCTTCAGAACAGAACGGAAGGAGGTGGATACATATGGCAAGAAGGAGTTGCTACTATAATTTGAACGTCCTGAATTATGCCTCGGTTAACCATAAGCTGTCTAGGATAAAAGAAAACATTAAGGCCAGACGGAAAGCTGCCGGGTACAATAAGGATGAGCTTGCTTATATTCTGAGTGTCAATTCCATTACTGTTTCCCGCTGGGAGAATAGTAAGGACGATATTCTGCCTACTTTAGCAAATTTCATTGCTTTGGCAGAGGTATTTAATTGTACTTTGGATGATCTTATAAGGTAAATCCAAAGACCCGAAACGGCCCATTTCTGGGCCGTTTCACTGTGGGTAGGTAACATCCATGTAGCGTCATTTCAGGGCAACCTGTGGTATGATAGAATCAGCAAGAATGAGGAGGAGGTCATGAAAGTGTTTGATCGAACAACAGTAAAAAAGTATTTCTGGACGCGGTGTGTCCCGGCTGTTATCTGGGGCGGGTAGGTTACATCCATGTCGCATCAGATTAGGGTGACCTGTGATACAATAAATTCAGAAAACGAAAGGGGAAACTAAAATGATTGATAAAAGTTCTATACCATTCTTCAAAAGAATAACGCAGCATTTACTGGACAGGGAGTGTCCCGGTTTCTCTGTGGAGTATGAAAAAGCCCGGCCGTTCATTAACAACGAGCGATACGTTCTCAGTTTTGACTGCGGCTATTACACAACGGCGATTGCGTATTCTACTAATCCCTTCGCACTGTTGGAGTATGCGATGGAGCTTGTTTCTGGCCCTGATGGTTGGCTTTGGGAAGTTCATTGAAGGAGGATGAATTATGAAGATCAAGGTTTATATTACTCATCCGCTGACTGTCCGCAAGATCAATGACTGGCTCAAGCAAAACAGGCTCTGGCTGTTCTACCGTGTCAGGAGCGTTCGCCGGTCTTATGACCGGTCACACGTCTACGAGTTGGACGAACTGGATGAGGAGACGGGCCACTGGTGGGCGCTGTGCCAGAAAAACAGCCTCAGGGAAATAATCCGCCAGCTGGAATTTTACTTGAATTATCCAAGACCAAAATGAAAGGAGGTGAAGAATATGATTTCATTAGATGGACTCCGGCTGTCGCTGAATTCAATCAACTCAACGGCGGTTCCTGAGGGTCTCTGCCTCTGCATCGGGGCCGAGCCCCAGTCCGACCCGGTCACGTTGGAGATCACCCATCATACTTATGTTTGCGTGGGGGTTCGTTCAGAGACTTTTGTGATCAAGGTACCGAATTCCGATCAGGGTCGCGCTAATTTTCAGGCCATCGCCAAGGCTCTCAGCAGCCAGCCGACCGTTTATCTTAGGCCAGCCGGGCTTGTTGTCAAGGCCTATGCTTTCAAGGATCCGCGATCTGGGGACGTAAAATCCGGCGTGTCCGTGAAGGCCACCGCGGTCACGCTTGCTGACCCGGAAACTGTTGACTTTTAACAAAACGGGGGCGGTCTCCGCCCCCTCCTGCAAGGAGGTAACTACCTTATGAAAGATATTTCGGAAAAAGCAAAAGAAGCCATGGTTTCAGTCTTTACATTTATCGGCGCGTTTCTGACCTGGCTTTTTAGCAGCCTGTGTGCACTTTGGAAAGACGCCAACAAAAAGCAGATCGAACAGCAGAAAGCCATCAACATGATGACTGACGCCACCGTGTTCTGCAATACGGAGCTTCCGGCATTCCTGGCTTATGATTACAACAACTTAGGCAACTATAATATCGACCCCCAGGGCTGTCAGTATTTCAGGTTCATGGGGTGCAAAAACGGTTTCCTTAACATCGCGGTTCCCAAGCTGAATATCCAAACCAACTTTGCGCCGGTTCAGATACGGAAAATCCAAAAAGCCCTGGATATGGATATCCAGCGTTTCTGTCAATACTGCAACAACGCGGGGATTTTAGGGAATTACCCCTTTTTCATGAACGGTATCCATGTCGTCAATGTTTATGACGCCGGCATCGAGATCGTCCTCATTTTCGGATAAGGGGCTGAGGATATGGTAAAAGTACAGGATTCCCCGGAAATCCGAAGCCGTAAATTCCTGCTCACATTTCAGGCGTCGCAGATCAGTGACGGTTGGACGCATGGGAAAATCTCTGACGCCATGTCCCGGCACCTGAAAGGGGTCGAATACTGGGCCATGTGTGACGAGACCGGCAACGAGACACACAGCCTCCATACACACCTGATGTTGTACAGCCCCAACCCGGTCATGCTGTCCACGGTAAAGAATGTATTCCCCCATGTCCATACCGATGTTATCCGCGGCACGCTCCAGGAAACCCGCGACTATCTCCTTAAGTCCGGGAAATATGCAGGAACGGAAAAAGCAGAAACCAGCATACCGGGCAGTTTTGAGGAATACGGGCAGCTGCCGGCCGAACCCGGCCAGGGGTCAAGGTCTGACCTTATCCGTCTGTACAACCGTATTAAGGAAGGGGCGACCAACGCGGAGCTTCTTGAGGAAGACCCGCGCAATATCTTCCGGCTTGCCTCCATCAACCAGGCACGCCTGGATATCCTCACGGCCAGGTACCAGACCCAACGGCGCCTTGACCTTAAGGTGATCTACGTCCAGGGGAAAACCGGGCTTGGAAAATCCCGTATGGTGCTTGATGAATTCGGTGACGAAGCGGTGTACCGGGTGACGGACTACACGCACCCCTTTGACACCTACACGGGCCAGCCGGTCATGGTATTCGAGGAATTCCGGCAGGATATCCCCATCGGGCTGATGTTGAACTACCTGGACGTATACCCGTTGCAGCTGCCGGCCAGGTATTCAAACAAAGTCGCCTGTTACAAACACGTTTACCTTGTCTCAAACTGGCACCTGGAGGAACAGTACCAGAATGAGGCCCAAAAATCACCTGACACATACAAGGCATTCCTCCGCCGTATCCATACCGTCCGCGTTTTCTCGGATTTCATGAAATGGGAGGACTACGCGGTTGACAGGTATCTTGAACTGGAGAAAAACGGGGCTTTCTGCGAATGGGCAGCGGCCTCTGTCGGGGAAACCCCATTCAGCCCGGACGCGCCGGGTGCTGCACACGAAACGGCAGATTTTTATGAACAGGAATGCCTGCCTTTCACTTAATAACAACGGTACCGTCCACCTGGCACCGTCAGTAATCAGCCATAAGTCATAAGTATAATTATTGACCGTAATTAACAGCAGGATATAATAAACAATAAACGCCGGAAAATCAAGTATTCAGTAAACAGTAAAATTTATATTAACATTCGGAAACATTAGTCATGAAAAGCCAGGTGTACTTCTTTATATCGAGAGGTGCGCCTCATGCAAGAAATAATTCAGAAATATGAAAACAATCTTTCCTTGAATCCTTTGCTGCGCTCTGGTATTCTATTATCGGACAGTGTGCGCGAAGCGATTATGGCAACAAAACGCGACAGAATACGGAAAATTTACCCCTACGCGATCACGCCGCCCCCGGCTGGGAAAGGCAGATGGCAGACACACTTTACCACGCCGGATGGAAAGCGTAAGACCGTCCGCGCACGGTCGGAGGATGAACTGCTGGACAAGCTGGCAGATATCTATCTTCCCGATATGAACCTTGACAACCTTACATTTCATGAGCTTTATGAACAGTGGCTTGAGTACAAAAAGAATGTGACTTCCAGCCCCAACACCATCAAGCGCCACAAGCAGCATTACAGACGGTATTTCCTGAATTCAGCCCTGGACGGTATGCCCATCCGGGGTATTGACGGGCTGAAGCTGGAGGAGGAATGCAACCGTATCGTGAAAGACTACAATCTTTCGCGTAAGGAATGGTGTAATGTAAAGACCATAATCAACGGAATGTTCGAGCTTGCGGCACGCAAGGGCTATATTTCCAAAAACCCGGTGCTGGATATTAAAATCCGCGTCCGTTTCCGTCAGGTGGTGAAGAAAACCGGGGCGACCCAGACTTATAATTCAGACGAACTGAAAGCCCTGAACGCCTACCTTGATAACATGTATGCGCAGACCGGCGATATCTCCTTTATGGCTGTCAGGCTTAACTTTTACCTTGGCCTGCGTGTAGGTGAACTGGTCGCCCTGAAATGGGAGGACTGCACCGACACAACACACCTGCACATCGTCCGGGAGGAGATCAGGGATCAGGACACCGGCGAATACTCCATTGCGGAGCATACGAAAACCCACCAGGACAGATTTGTCACCCTGGTACCCAAGGCGATCCGGCTGCTTCAGGAATTCCCCCGGAACGGTGAATTCGTATTCATGAGGGACGGCGAACGTCTTACGGCCAGACAGGTGGCCTACGTCCTTGAAAAGTACGCGGAACGCAACGGGCTGGCAACAAAATCCACCCACAAAATGCGTAAGACCTACGCCAGCAACCTGAACGCTGCCGGCGTCCCCCTGGACTATATCCGTGAGCAGCTGGGCCACAACAACCTGAGTACAACGCTGAGCTACATTTACAACCCGCTGACGGAGAAAGAAACATACAGGCTCATGACAAAAGCATTGTAACATAGAAGTATATCTGTGTATCTTACGGACACGCCAGTCCCTGGTAGCTGTCCTCAACTGTCCTCAACTTTTCCTTAAAACCAAAGCCCGGAAAACGTAGGAAAAACCTACGAATCCGGGCAAAAAGAAAGAGCGCGAGACGGGATTCGAACCCGCGGCCCCCACCTTGGCAAGGTGGTGCTCCACCCCTGAGCCACTCGCGCATAAGGGCACACACCCTCAAAACCGCATACTGAAACCCTCCTTCCGGTTCCGCCTCCCGGCTTCCCCTTCCGGTCTGC
>CANQCS010000153.1 GCA_947589745.1 uncultured Oscillospiraceae bacterium | reverse complement strand
CCTGCTGACCCTGGGGTACTTTTTGTGCGCACAAAAAGTACCCAAAAAAGCGCCAGCCCTACGGGCTGGACCCCCTTACAAATTTTTTGTTTTGTTTTGCGCTCGCCCTGTGGCTGGTCTTTCCTAAACCGGGCCGGGGTCCGTGTATAGGGGCGAAGCGGCTGTTTTAGTATGTTCCAAAGGGGAGGGAAGCGCTGGTGCAGGGACTCATTGGGTGCGCTGGTCGTTTTTTGTTGTCCAAGTGCTGGTTGCTCCGTTCCACTCCGCAACTGATAGTGCGGTTTGTTTCGTAAAGTTTCGGAAGTGCCTTATCGAAACATCACGAAACATCTATCAATTGCGTAGTGGAACGGAGCAACCGGCAGTAAGAATACGGAAAAAACAAGAGGGCAGTCCCGATGAATGCTTTCTCTGGGTACTTCCCAGAACAAACTACCCTTGACGTCCTTCCAAACAGCAGGGATTCTTAAGGGGGCGCGAGCCCCCTTAAGCGCGCTTTTGGGTACTTTTCTCGCGGGAGAAAAGTACCCCAGGGGTCGCCCCACTTGGGGGGCGAATCAGACCCGGTGGGGGCCGGAGGCCCCCATGCACCCGACTAGAAAGTTACGATAACTGTTAGCCGCCCATCGTCGTACTGGGCGGCAACGCTGCCGCCCATGTTCTCCATCAGCGCCTTGGCGATGGCCAGCCCCAGGCCCGCGCCGCCGCGGGCGGCCTCTACGGTGAAGTAGCGGTCAAACAGCCGCCCCACCGATACCTCGTCCAGCCCCGGCGCGGTGTTGGTACACCGCACCTCGCCCGCCTCGGTGAGGACGATCTCCAGGTCCCCGGCGCTGTACTTCAGGGCGTTGCTGAGGACGTTTTCCAGGACACGGCTCACCGCCTCGCGGTCCGCCCGGCGGCGGACCGGCTGCTCCGGCAGGACGATCTCCGGCACGATGCCCCGGGCCGTCAGGGCGGCGTAGAACCCCGCCGCCGCCTCCTCCACCGCCGCCCGGAGGTCCAGGTCCTCCGGTTCCGGCCGGGCCGCCCCGGAGCGGGCCAGGGAGTAGCGGAACAGCTCCTCCGTGAGCTGCCGCATGGCGTCCGCCCGGCTGCGGATCAGGGACAGATAGCGCTCCGACGCGGGGGAGAGGGGTTCCCGCTCCAGCAGGTCCAGGTAGCCGCAGATGGCCGTCAGCGGCGTCCGCAGGTCGTGGGACAGGTTGGTGACGGACTCCCGGAGGTCCCTGTCGCCGCTCTCGTAGCGGCGGCGGAGGGCCCGCAGCGTCCGCAGGTGGCGGTTCAGCTCAGCGGCCAGCCGCCGCACCGCCCGGTCCCCGGTGGAGACGGAGAGGAGGACATTCGTGTCCGTGGACAGGATGTCCTCCAGGTCACGGGTGAGCCGCTCCAGGGAGCGGCGGAGGTAATAACTTTTTATTAGCAAAAAAGCTATTACCGATAGGAGAAGGATGTTAAGCATATCGATACCTCGGCGGCAGGGGGCTCCGCCCCCTGGAGAGTCCGGTAGGGACTTCCGGTCCCTGCTATCCCCTGGGTACTTTTCCCTCGCAGGAAAAGTACCCAAAAGTGCGCTTAAGGGGGCTTTCCGCCCCCTTAAGAATCCCTTGGGGGTGACGGTTAAGGGCAGTCGGGATGGTTGAACTAGCGGCCAGAGAAAGCATTCATCGGGGGCGCGGTGTTATTTTTTCCGTAGTCCAACTGCGTCTTGCTCCGTTCCACTACGCCGGGGATAGATTCATCTATTCGTGGAGTGAGGGACGGGGGGAGCGTGGGGCAGAGAGGTTAGTCAGGGTTCGCACTGGGAATATTTCTCCTTGACTGCCGCTCTTCCCCCGCAGGGGGAAGATGTCACGGCCGAATGGGCCGTGACAGATAGGGGGACTGTAGGGCAGATTGTGCAGTAACGAACAAACGGGACCAGCCAAGACAACAGCCCGACAACTACCGCACCATCAATTGCGTAGTGGAACGGAGCAACCGGCAGTATCGACAACGGAAAAATAAACCAGCGCCCCCGATGAAAGCTTTCCCTGGGTACTTCCTACCGGGAGACTGCCCTTGACGTAATCTCCAAACAGCCGGGATACTTAAGGGGGCGCGAGCCCCCTTAAGCGCGCTTTTGGGTACTTTTCTCGCGGGAGAAAAGTACCCCAGGGGGCCGCCCCGCCTGGGGGCGAATCAGACCCGGTGGGGGGCGGAGCCCCCCACGCACCAGACTATCGATTATTTCAAATCTTTCCGCCCGAACACCGCCACCCCCACGGCGGTGTTCACCATTGCGCTCCCCAGGGAGCACAGCGGCAAATACCATGTGCCGCCCGATTGGCCGGTCAGGTACATGATCTGCGCCGGGGGCAGCAGGGCCTCCAGGACCCGGAAGAGCGTCCTCATGTGCAGCAGCATCTGATACCGGCCCTCCGGGTCCGTAAAGGCCTCCGGCCGGGCCTGGACGGTCTGGAGCGCCAGCTCCAGGTCCCGCAGGTGGCTGCTCACCATCATCCCCGCCACCAGCAGCGCCAGCGACGCCGCCAGGGACACCACCAGCATCCGGGAGCGGTTGGTGTCCAGCATGGCCGCCAGGGTGAACAGCGCCGCGTAGGCAATCAGGACACTTGCCGCGCAGAACAGGCTCCAGGCCGGACGGGTCAGCGCCAGCGCGGCGGGCAGGAAGGCCAGGGATATGGCGCAGGCCACCAAAGCGTGGGTCAGCAGGAGCAGCAGCCCCACGGCGGCGCACACCAGCAGGTTGGCCAGGTACACGTTCCGGCGGAGATGGCCAACACAAAGCTTGTTGCGGAGGGTGCCGTCGCTGTGCTCCACGCCGGTGTAGAACCCGGCGAAGATTGCCAGGGCGGAGCCCAGGTACATCATCTCAAGAAAGAAATTGGCGTTGGCCCGCTCGGCCGCCCAGGCGGGGCCGAAGTCGTGGGTGTTCACCAGCGCCAGGCCGTAGACCAGGGCGGCGAACAGCGCCGCCGCGCCCTCCAGCACCCAGAACACCGGGGACTTCCACAGCCGGGCGAAGTTGGCGGACAGCAGATTCCTCATACCGCCATCCCCCTCACTTCAGGTCCTGCGCCAGAACAGCATAAGCCCCCCGGCGGTGGTCAGCAGAAAAATCACAGCGTCGCAGGCCATCATCCGCACTGGCCGCTCCGCTGATGGATAGCGACAAATGTTTCATAAAAACTCCTTATCGAATTTCTTTTTTACGGAAGAGGATCAGACCAATGCCTGACAAAAGAAGGATGTCAAAGCAAGAATACAGCGGAAAGATTTTCAAGCGGGGGTACTCTTCGAGCGGCTCAGCTTCCGGCGCGCCGCCCCCCTGCAGATACTCATATCTGCAGTTGGTCAGACATGATTCATATTCATTGATCTGGCCGTGGGGGAGCATAGAGTCCAAATGCGTCAAAATCCCACGGAAAGGTTGTTTTATATATTTTGGATTAGGATTTTGTTCCGTATTGGTGAGAACGGATTTATAATACGTTACCTGGCCGTTTTCATCAGTCGCTTCGGAATAGCTTCCCTGATATGTTCCCTCTTGGATCTGCTTGACCTCCTCCGGGGTCATCTGTACCATGGAATGTTCCGTTGTGGTAATAAATTCCGGCTGTCTGAGGATGGATCTCAACTGATAGGAAAGGAGCATGATAGCAAATATTAAAGCAAAGTTTATAATGCTGCCAACGCCCTTTGCCGAAATCAGCATACTGATGACTGTAAACAGCACAGCCCAAACAACGGAGAGCAAGACAAAGCCGGTCAATGTCCAATAAAGCACAGATGCCGGTATTTTAGAAAGAACGTTGAAAGACAGAATGATCGCACATGGAACCAAAAAAGCAGCACAGAAAAGAACGCCGATCCCAACACCTAAGATCAGCTTGGAGAGCAGGATCGAGGTTTTCGTTGCTCCTGTAATGATTTTGTTGCGAATGGCGTTATCTGTGTACTCTCTTCCCGTATTCAGAGAAATAAAAGCGGCTGAAACAACAAACAATGGTACAACGAAAATACCGTCAAAAGAGCCGCTCATAGAGACGATGCCATAAAATACACCGGAAAGAGCAGAAGCAAAAAGCATCAACCAAAATAGAAGGATGTGCCTGCACCGATAGATCTCAGCAGATAACAATTTACGCATAATCTCAGCATCTCCCATCAGGTTTACATCGAAGTTCTCCAGGCTCCCGTCCCGCTCGATGGACCTATTTCAGGTCCTTCCGCCGGAACAGCGCCAGCCCGGCGGCGGTGGTCAGGAGAAAGATCACCGCGTCGCAGACGATCATGTCCTCCACGTGGTCCGCCGACAGGTCGCAGTAGTGAATGGACTGGCCGCCGGGGAGGAAGGTGTCCAGAAATTCATACACCTCCCGGACCGGGCCCTCGGGGACATAGGCCGGGTTGGGCGTGGGCTCCGTCTCCACCAGCTCGCCGTTGATGGACAGTTCATACCCCTGGACCGTGGGCGGGGCGTTCAGTTTGTTATAGAAGTAGGTCCCCGCCACCAGGAACAGCAGCGCCAGCACCAGCGCCGCCACCGAGGATACGGTCCGGTTGTCGATGAGCATGACCAGCAGCGTGAAGATGGCGGCGTAGGCTAGAGCCAGCGCCAGGATGCCCAGGGTGGTGAAGGCGGCCCGCTGGGCCCCCATCCGGAACCCGCCCAGCAGGGGAAGCCCCAGGGACAGGGCCGGAACGATGGCGGCGAGGCACATCACAAGGGACGCCAGGCAGGAGAGCAGAAGGTTGGATAAATATACATCCCGGCGCTTGCAGCCGGTGACGATCTTGTTCCGCATGGCCCCGTCGCCGTACTCCGGGCCGATGAAAAAGGCGCACACCAGGGCGGACAGAAACCCCACCAGGGCGGGGAAGATGAAGTATCCACTGTCGATGCTGTTGATGCCGGCGAAATACGCCGCTTCCAGGGCCTGCCGGGAGAGGGACAGCATGGCGGCGGTCTCCAGCCCCGCCATGACAGCACAGGAAAGCCAGAACGCTTTACAGCGCGAAAGCCGGAACAGTCCGGCGGAGAGAAGCTTACGCACGGTGCTCGCCTCCTCCCACCAGGTTGACATAATAGCTCTCCAACGTCTCGTTGCGGTCGTGGACGCTCTTCACGTCGCAGCCCGCGGCGTGGAGGGCGATGGTCATGGCGGTCACGTCCGCCTGGCCGTAGACGTCGGCCTCGGTGCCGGAGCGGATGGCGTAGTCCAGGCCCAGCCGGTCCAGCACCGGCGGCATGGGCCGGGTGTCGCTGACGGTGAGGCGCACGCACTTGCGGCACTGGGCCTCCAGGGCCTCGGCGCTGATCTCCCGGAGCATATGGCCGTGGTCGATGAACCCGTAGTGGGTGGCCAGGCGGGCCAGCTCGTCCAGGATGTGGCTGGAGATCAGGAAGGTGATGCCCCGCTCCCGGTTGAGCTTCAGGATCAGCTCCCGGATCTCGATGATGCCCTGGGGGTCCAGGCCGTTGACGGGCTCGTCCAGCACCAGGAAATCCGGGTCCCCGGCCAGGGCCACGGCGATGCCCAGCCGCTGCTTCATGCCCAGGGAGAAGTGGCGGACCTTTTTCTTCCCGGTGTCCTCCAGGCCCACCAGCCGCAGCAGGTCCTCCACGCCCTCGAAGCTGGGCAGGCCCAGGATGCGGAACTGCTGGCGGAGGTTGTCCCGGGCGGTCATGTCCAGGTAGAGGGAGGGGGTCTCCACCATGGCCCCCATGCGGCGGCGGGCCCTGGCGGCGGCGGAGGGGTCGGCGCTGGAGGCGCCGTAGAGGGTGAAGCCCCCCTCGGTGGGGGACTGGAGGCCGCAGATGATGCGGATGAGGGTGGTCTTGCCCGCACCGTTGCGGCCGATGACGCCATAGATGGCGCCCTTGGGGACGGCCATGGAAAAACGCTCCAAGGCCGTATGGCTGCCGCCATACCGCTTTGTAAGATTTTCCACGGTCAGGACGTGGGTGGTCATGTTGGTTACCTCCTTGTTGGGATGAAACCAATATAACAGAAAAGGGTAAAGGAAATGGTAAAGAACAAGATTAAGATTTGTTTAAGATTGTGCGTGGGGGCCTCCGGCCCCCACCGGGTCTGATTCGCCCCCAGGCGGGGCGGGCCCCTGGGGTACTTTTTGTGCAAACAAAAAGTACCCAAAAAGTTGCTTAAGGGGCTTGTGCCCCTTAAGAATCCCCGGGGAGGACGTTAAGGGCAGTTGGTTCTGGGTAGGACCCAGAGAAGGCTTTCATCGGGGGCGCGGTGTTATTTTTCCGTAGTCCAACTGCGTCCTGCTCCGTTCCACTACGCCAATGATAGATGGTTCTATTCGTGGGGGTGAGGGACGGGGGAGCGCTTGGCAGAGCGTTTAGTCAGGGTGAGCAGTTTGATTTTTTCCCCTTGACATATCGGAACAAGAGGTATATAATACCTCTCGAAAGGAGGCATCATCATGCGGGTGGATAAAGAGCTCTCC
>CANQCS010000152.1 GCA_947589745.1 uncultured Oscillospiraceae bacterium | reverse complement strand
TTGCGCGCCGCGGATATGATCGCTCTGTCTTCTTCTGTGTATCTGTACATTTTTATCACCCTCGTCGGGATACCATATCTTCTTTTCTGCTTTAAAGTGTTTTATTGGCGATTAGTATTAATTTTTTGAGGCCGCAATGGCCTCCTCGCTGGCTTTCTTCGGATGTCGGCTCCTGGGCGTCACCTTCCGCCAGCCGTGCCGCTGGAGCACCCGGTAGATTTGTCTGCTGCCGATCCGATGCCCTACCCGTTCCTCGTATGCGGCCCCGATCTCCTTTACATCCAGCGTTTGTCCCTTTTCAGCCCGCTCCCGGTACGACTCCAGAAAAGCCGTTTTCTCTTTCAGAGTCATATTCCTTCGGTTCCCTGAATAATGCTTTTCCGCTATGGATCCCAGCCCTTCCTGAAAGTACTTCCGAATCAAATTGCTCACATGGGAGAGGTGGACTCTGCACTTGCTTAACTAAAGGGATAACCATATTTTATTATACCTTATCTTCGCACGCTTTGCAATTCTTATTTGGGATTAGTATTACTTTCCGCACAGGCAGACTGCGGCCCGCAGCAGCAGGTCCGCCGCGCCCACCCGGTAGCCGCTCTCGGCGTACACCGCCCGGCTCTGCCCGTCGCAGAGCACCGCCAGGGGCGGCGCGTCCGGGTCCCGGGCCAGCCGCCGGGCGGTCTCCTCCAGGTCGAAGGCCCAGTCGTCCAGCAGCACCCGCGCCTCCGGCCAGCGGGCCAGCACCCGCGCCAGGGTGGGCTGCTCCACGGCCTCCCGGCTCCGAAGCAGGAACACCACGTTCAGCGGCAGGGCGGCAAACGCCTCCCGGCGGGCCTCTAGCTCCAGCAGCAGGTGCTCCGTGGGCTCCGCCCCCTCCTCCAGCCACAGCAGCAGGGAGGGACGGCCGTCCGAGCAGAAGATATTGGGGATGACAACGCCATCCGGCGTGGCCGCGGGGACAGCGGGCATGGGCTGAGAGAACAGCGCGTCCTCCAGGTCATACGCCCGCAGGCGCAGAGAGACCGTTTTTTCCTCTCCGGCCTCCAGGAAAACGTCCATCCGGGACGCAAGTTGGTCCCCACCGGGCAGACGGACCGCGGTGATCAGCCGGTAAGCCCCGGCAGGCAGTACGGCAGTCAGACAGCCATCCCGCCAGTTGTAGCTGGACAGGTCCAGCAGGTCCCAGCCCTCCCCGCTTTGCCGGGAGAGGGACCAATTTTGCAGATAGACCGGTGCCTCGGGGCAGCGCAAGAGGAGCGTGCCGGTGCTCTCCGGGGACACCGGGCGGAAACCACTCCCGTCCCAGACCTCCGGCGATCCGTCCAGAGGCCGCAGCCGGGCGGGGGTCCCACTGACGCGCAGTCCGGCGATGAGGCGCTCCCGCTCCCCCATAGCGCCGTACTGCCCGCCGCGCCACGGGACGATCTTCTCCAGACCGATCCGCGGGCAGGCCAGGTACTTCCAATATACATCCTCCGGCACGTCTCCGCGCCGGGGCGGCAGGCGGGTGAAGTGGTCCTCCAGGGTTTCCCGGTCCGTGTCCCGGAGGTCCTTGGGGGCCAGGGTGCGCAGAAGCCGCTCCCGGTCCGGGGCATTGTCCCCCCGGAGGAAAGCCAGGATCTCCCCGCCGTTGCCCCGCGCCTCATCCAGCAGGTCGTTCCACTGGGGGTGCGCCGGGTCGGACCGCCGGAGGGCGGTTTGACGGGCCTGCCGCCGGGCGGTCCCCTCCCGGCGGACCTCCGCCCGCTGGGCCCGCTGGGCCGCATCCAGCGGCGACAAGTTCACCGGCGCGGGCTGGGCGGCGTGGGATTCGAAGTCCGTCCAGCCAACATCGGTACTCCCGGCAGGGGAAAGGTTCAGAGTAAGGGCCCCGCCCTCGCTGTCCCCCTCGGCCCGGAGCCCATCCAGCGTAGCCAGGACGTGGACCGTCCCCGGTCCCAGCTCCACGCGGACCTCGCCGTTCTCATCGCCCGCCAGCGCGGCAACGGTGTGGAACGACGCCTCGTTGAGCACTTGCAGCCGGAACACCGTCCCGGCGGCGGGACGGCCGCCGCTGACCGCGCGGAACACCCGCTCCGGCACCGGCGCGTACCGGGCAGTCTGGTCATAAAAGGTAACATTCCCCTGGGTCCCCAGCCGCTGGCCGTGGAGGGGCGAGGAGCCCTCCCCAAAGAGCCTGCTGTGGACCAGCAGCGCCCGGGAGGCGCTGGCGTTGAACCAGCCCCGGTCCAGCACCGGCTCCGGCTCACAGGCCCCCAGGAACCGCCACCGCTCCCCGCACAGGGCCTCCACCCAGGCGTGGTTGTCGTCGCAGTGGGACCAGCGTGGCACGTAGACCTGCCGAGCGGGGACGCCTACGCTGCGGAGGGCCGACACCAGAAATGCCGACTCCTCCCCGCACCGCCCGATGCCGGTGCGGTACACCGTCAGCGGCGAGGCGGTTCGCGTGTCGGTGGACTGGTAGGTGGCGATCTCATGGCACCAGCAGTTGACCTCCAGCACCACGTCCTCCACGGAGGGGAGGTCCCTCACCCGGGGCCAGAGGGCGTCGAAGAAGATCTTCCGGTGAGAGGACAGGTCCTCGTTGTTGACCCGTGGGAACAGGACGTAGTGGCAGAAGATCTCCCAATCCAGCGACCGGCACCAGGGCGCGGCCTCCCGCAGGAACAACGCGTGCTCCGCGAATTGCCGGAGGAGCTCCGGCGGATCGCACCGCAGGTCCTCCTCCGGCAGGTGGGAGCACAGAAAGTCCAGGGCGGCGGTTAACTCAGACATAGCCCTTGCAGAGCTCATAGAGCGTACTGACGCACACACCGGTGGCGCCCTGGGCGTGGTACTCCCGGATGGGGCTCCGGGTGGAGGCGGTGCCGGCAATGTCCAGGTGGAGCCAGGGGGTGTTCCCGGCGAACTCGCCCACGAAGAGCCCCGCGCAGATGGCCCCGCAGCCCTCGGACTGGTTGTACAGGTCCGCGATGGGGCTGTCGATCATCCGGCGGTACTCGGGGAAGGTGGGGCAGCGCCAGAACCTCTCGCCGCTGCGCTCCGCCGCCGCCAGCAGGGCCCCGTTCAGGTCCTCGTCGTTGCAGAGGTAGCCGGTGGCCACGCCGCCGAACATGCTGGCCATGGAGCCGGTGAGGGTGGCGATATCCACGATCTTCGCCGCATTCTCCTTCTCCAGGGCGTATGTAATGGCGTCGGCCAGGATGAGACGGCCCTCGGCGTCGGAGCTGCCGATCTCGATGGTCTGCCCCGACATGGCGGTGATCACATGGCCGGGCAGGAAGCTGTCCGGGGAGATGCGGTTCTCCACCGCCGGGATCAGGGCGGTGACGTTCACCGGCACCTTGTTGGCGGCCAGGGTCACGATGGCCCCCAGCACCGCCGCGCCGCCGGCCATGTCGCCCCGGGCGGCCCGCAGGGAGGTGCGGGCTTTCAGGCTGTAGCCGCCGGTGTCGTGGCAGACGCCCTTGCCCACCAGGGCGATGGGGGCCTGGTCCGGCTGTCCGCCCCGGTAGCGCAGGATCACCAGCTTGGGCCGGTTGGTGGAGCTCTGGCCCACCGCCAGGAAAGCGCCCATGCCCAGGGACACGGCCTCCGCCTCATCCACCACCTGGGTCTCGATACCCACGGCCTCCGCCGCCTCCACGGCCCGCCGGGCCAGCTCCGCCGGGGTCAGGATGTTGGACGGGCAGTTCACCAGGTCCCGGGCCAGACAGGTGGCCCTCACCAGCGCCCCGGCCTCCGCCAGGACGGCCTCGCCGTCCACGCCCTCCGTGCCGGTGAGATAGAGGGCGAAGGGCTTGTCCTCCCGCTTCTTCCACACGGCCTGCTGATACTGGGCCAGCCCCGCCCCCTGGGCCAGGGCAAAGAGCCCCTCCGTTCCCAGGGCCGCCGTCACCTCCCCGGCGTCCAGCAGGGCGCTCTCCGCGCCCAGGGGCCGGATGGACTTCACCGCCTTGGCGGCGGCGCGGCGGACGGTCTCGGCATCGGGTGTTTCGCCCAGGCCCAGAATGAGCGTGCGCCCCGTGTCGCCGGTCTTCACCGACAGGGCGGGCTCCGCCGTCCGAAGCTCCACCCTCCACTGGGCGGCCTCTCCGTTCCAAAGTTGTACCATCTTTTTCTCCTCCATCATAACGCAATCTATTCGGAAACCGCTTTCAGGCGGACTTCCAACACCGTATCCACCAGGTCGGGCAGCACAGGGTCCGGCCCCAGATCGGCAAAGGCCAGGTCCGGGTAGTCGCTGTGGACCCAGCTGGTGGAGAGGGGCACCTCACTGCCGTCGGCCAGGCGGCGGACGGAGCGGATCCTATCTCTGTCCACGCCGGACAGGGGCAGGGGACCGATGGTGTTCTCAAAAATATGGACGTACAGCCGGTCCCCGTTCCGGGTGAACCGCCCGTACTCCGGCTTGTCCAGCCCGGCGGGGCCGCAGTTGTAGATGCTCTCGCCGTTCTTCTCCATCCACCGGCCGATCTCCCCCAGAATGGCCAGGGACTCCTCCGGGAACCGTCCCGTGGCATCGGGGCCCACGTTCAGCAGCAGGTTCCCGCCCTTGGACACGCACTCCACCAGCTTGCGGATCAGCAGGGAGGCGGGCTTGTAGTACCGGTCGTTGGCGCAGTAGCCCCAGTGGCCGTTCATGGTGACGCAGCTCTCCCAGATCAGGGGGCGGCCCTCCGCGTCCCGGAGGCCGTAGGGCGGCACGATCTGCTCCGGGCTGACGAAGTCCCCGTGGAAGGACGTGGGGCGGCAGGCCGCCAGGGAGCCGAAGCCCTCGCCGCTGACCTCCAGGCGGTTGTCGATGATGACATCCGGCTGGAGGGAGCGGACCATCTCCACCAGCTCCGTGGCCCGCCACGCCTCGCCCCGGAGACCGTCGTAGGAGAAGTCGAACCACAGCAGGTCCAGCCTGCCGTAGTTGGTGCACAGCTCCCGGACCTGGGCGTGGAGGTAGTCCAGATAGCGGTCAAAGTCCCGGCCCTCGTTGGAGTATGCCGGGTCGTCCCGCATAGGGTGGTGGCGGTCGCCGTAGTGGGGATAGTCCGGGTGGCGCCAGTCGATGAGGGAGAAGTACAGCCCCGCCCGCAGTCCCGCCTCCCGGGCGGCGTCCAGAAACTCCCGGACAAAGTCCCTGTGCGCGGGGGAGTTGGTGGACTTAAAGTCCGTGTAGGCGCTGTCGAACAGGCAGAACCCGTCGTGGTGCTTGGCGGTGAGGACGGCGTACTTCATCCCGGCGGCCTTGGCGGCGGACATCCATTGGCGTATGTCGCAGGCCTTGGGGTCGAACTCCGCCATCAGCGGGTCGTAGTCCTCCTTGGGGATGCGCTCCACGCTGCGCACCCACTCGCCCCTGGCGGGTATGGCGTAGAGCCCCCAGTGGAGGAACAGGCCGAACCGGGCGCGGACATACCAGTCCATCCGCCGCTCATAGGCGGCGCGGTCAAATTGCCAGGACATAGGGGACCTCCTTTTCCGTTACAGCAGCGATCTCAGGAAGAGAAGGACGGGCCGTCCCTTCCTGTTGAGATACGCATAGCCGTCCGTCTCAAAGCCCAGCCTTTTGTGTAGGGCGATGCTGGCGGCATTATCCGCCTCGATCTGGGCCAGGGCGATCGTGTAGCCCCGGCCGCGGGCAATGGCCAGAGCCTGCTCCACAGCGGCTGCGGCGTAGCCCCGCCGCCGGTGCTCCGGGAAGATCTCCGGGCCGTCGCTGACCACGGAGGGGGAGTGGTGGTAGAGGGAGACAGTGCCCACCACCTCGCCGTCCGCCGTCACCGCGAATATCTCAAAGTACCGCCCCTGGTGCTCCTTCGTGTTCCAGGCGCGGATCATGGCCAGGGCCTCGTCCTCCGTGCCGTTGGGCAGCATCCGCGCCCGCACCAGCGGCGCGTCGTCCTCGCGGAGGCTTCGGAGCGCCACTGTGGGCCGCGACAGGTCGAAGCGATAGACGCACTTTTCCGTCTCCCCGCTCTCCAGGCGCATGTCGTTGTCCTCCGGCAGCTCCGCAACTTCGACCAGCTGTCCGCCGGCGTATTCGCAGGTCCTCCGGGAGGGGAGATTATCAGGATTACAGGTGATGAACAGATGGTCCATGCCGTGCCGCCGTGCCAGTTGGAAGAGCAGCAGGCATGCCTTCCCGGCGTAGTGGTGGCCCCGGTAGGGCTCCTCCACCCGGTAGCCGATGTTGCCGCCAAAGTAGGTATTGCGGTTATGGCCCACCCGCAGGTCGCACACGCCCATCCTCCGGCCCTCCGGGCCGCAGATGGCGAAGTGATAGGCAGGGACCCAGCCTCTGACCTGGTCGGCCTCCACTGTTTTTTCCAGCAACAGCTGGAGGTCATCGGTTTTCAGAAAATCTGTATCAAGGAACATGATACGCAGTATCCTCCGTGGGAAAACGCTTTACCGGTAACTTGTCTTTATCATAACACGATTCGGTGTATTTTGCAAGCCGGGGGTGTGGGGGCCTCCACGGCGGCAGCATTTACTTTGCAGCGAACAGCACCAGCTGAAGGACATGGTTATCCATAGCAGCGCGGGACATTT
>CANQCS010000151.1 GCA_947589745.1 uncultured Oscillospiraceae bacterium | reverse complement strand
TTGCCCAGTGTACCACTTTTTTCGGTATCTCAATGCTTTGGGTTCATAGTATGTTAACTCGTTGATTGACCGTGGTTGACCAGCCCGCCGCTGTTGCCCTGCACGGAAACGACCTGGAGGGCAAAACTGTGAAATGGTTCGTCCAGTCCGAGACTGGCGCGCTGGACAGCAGCACCCTGGGGAACGACGGCGGCGAGATCCTTTTCCCCTCTGCCGGTGCCTATGTCGTGACCGCCAGCGTCACCGATGAGCTGGACCGGACCTTCTCCGCCAGCGAGACGGTCCAGGTGTGGGACACCATGCGGCTGTCCTTCCAGCTTCCCCCGTTCTCCCACACGGATGAGACGGTCACGGTGAAGATGACCTCCGAAAATCTGGGCCAACGGAAAGTGGAGTGGTCCCTGGCCGTGGACGGCCAGCCGGTCACCTTGGCCAACGGCATCAAGGGCAGTCTGGACAATGAGGGTGGCGCGGTGAAGTTCACCCAGGCCGGCACCAATGTCCTCACCGCCAGCGTCACCGACGAGCTGGGCCGCGCCTTCCCATACGAGCAGACCATCCAGGTCTATCCCGTCCCCGCGCTGGAGCTGACGGCGGACGCCGCCACTCATACGGACAGCGCCCTCAACATCAGCCTGAGCCGGGATACTGAGCTCCCTGTGACCTGGAGCATCGCCCCCTCCAACGCGCCGGATGATACAGTGAATTACTCCGGCACCCTCACCAACGATGGCGGCTCCATCCAGATCGCCAGCGCGGGCAGCTACGATATTACCGCCTCTGTGACGGACGCCACGGGCCGGGTGTTTTCGGACACCGTGACCGTGGACGTGCTCCCTGTGGCCGGGCTGCGCTTCACCCTCCCCGCCGCCGCGTGGACGGACTCCAGCACCCCCGTGGACCTGCTGACCTCCGACTTGCAGGGGCAGGACGTGACCTGGACACTGGAGAAGGACGGAGCGCCCGTCTCCCTCACCGGTTCCATGCTGGGCGACCTGGGAAACACCGGCGGCAACGTCCGTTTCCCGGAGGTGGGCACCTACACCCTGACCGCCTCCGCTGTGGACGCACTGGGCCGGGAGTATTCCTGCTCCCAGACCATCCGCATCTATCCCGTGATCTCCCTCGCTGTGGATGCAGCGGAAATGGGCCACACGGACACCGCCGGGGACGTGAAGCTCACCTCGGAAAATCTGGGTAAGAATGAAGTGGTCTGGACTGTGCTGCGGGACGACGTGGAGATCGTGCCGCCCTTCGCCCTGAAGTCCAGCGGCGGCCACGGTTTCTTCCCCGACGCGGGCCTCTACACCTTCACCGCTGTCGTGACTGATGAGCTGGGCCGGGTGTACGCCGCATCGGACTCCATCCAGATCTATCCCGTGGGCGTTTCCGGCTTCTATCTGCCGAAGATGTTCCACACCGATTCCACCGTGGACCTCATCACCGGCTTTGAGGGCCTGGACGATAACCCCCTGCGCTGGTCCCTGACCCGGAACGGCGAGACGGTCCCCGTGTCCGACTATGTGACCGGCGAGCTGACGGCGGACGGCGGCAAGCTGTGTTTCCGGCATGAGGGTGAATACAAGCTCAAAGCGTGGTTCGTGGACGCGGGTGGCCGTATGTACTCCTATGAGCAGGCGTTCACCGTCTATCCCATCCCCGCCATGAGCTGGACCATGCCCAACTACGCCCACACGGACAGCAGCTTTACCGTGGATGTGGGATCCAAAAACATCGTGGACGGCGCTTCTGTCCAGTGGCACCTGGACGATACCTACGGCCTGCGCCAGAACTGGGGCACCTACGTCGCCGGGGACCTGACCACGGAACCGGGCAATATCCGCATCAAGCACGCCGGCGTGTTCACCCTGGACTGTGAGGTCACGGACCCCACCGGCCGCGTGTTCTCCTTTGACGGCCCCAGCATTGAGGTCCTGCCCGATCAGGAGCTGCAAGTGAACATGGTGGAGCAGCAGGTCTACACCGGCGAGACGGTCCAGGTGCGGACGCTGGGCAACAACATCGAGCTGCCTGTGGAGTGGTCCTTGGAGAAGGACGGCAAGAGCGCCGATCTCAGCCTCTATGTCACCGGCACCCTCAATAACCTGGGCGGCGCGATCCAGTTCACCGAGGGCGGCGCCTACCGCCTGATCGGGACGCTGACGGACGGCCTTGGCCGGACCTTCACCGCCAGCGACACCATCGTTGTCCTGCCGGTCGGCGCGCTCCAGTTCTCCATGTCCGACCTGGAGTATGTCGGCAACCGTGTCCCCGTGGTCATGGACAAACTGGATGACCCCAACAGCGGCACCGTTGTCTGGTCCGTAGAGCGGGACGGCGCGGCCTATACCATGGATGTGTCCATGCTGAACAATGACGGCGGCGTGATCGTATTCCCCGAGCCGGGCGAGTACACCCTGACCGCCACCCTCCAGGACGGCAGCGGCAGGACCGCCACTGCCAGCCAGTCCATCACCATCATCTTCAAAGCGTCCCTGGCCGTGACCGCCCCGGAATCCGTCCACATCGGCAGCAGGTTCGAGGTGGGCATCAGCGGCGCGGGCGGCCTGGATGTGAGCTGGGGCGTGAAGCTGGGCAATAAGCCCGTGACGCTGGACAGCAACACCGGCTTCCTCTCCAACGACGGCGGCACCCTGGCCCTCTTTTCCGAGGGGACCTATACCATCCGCGCCACCGTCCGGGACGATGCCGGCAACCTCAACAGCGCCTTTGCCAACGTGACCGTGACCAACACCGCCCCCGTCATCGACAGCTTCACCGCCAACGCCACCCGGAACATGAAGGATGGCCGCTTTTACGCTGATTTGAACGCCTCCTGTTCCGACCCGGACGGAGACGCCGTGCATCTGGAGTGGAGCAGCGAGTATCAGGCGGACGGCTACTACGAGGTAGGGACCCACACCGTCCGCGTCCGCGCTGTGGATGAGTGGGGCGCGGCCTCCGCGTGGGAGTCCCGGACCATCGAGTTCATCAACAGCGCCCCGGTCATCACGTCCTTTACCGCTGATGTGACACGCCAGACCAACGGCAAGAATTTCTACGCCACGCTGGATGTCCAGACCAGTGACCCGGACGGCGACACGGTGACACTGGAGTGGGGCGGCGACTACGATCCCTCCGGCTGGTACTCCCGTTCCAGCAGCCACACCGTCCGTGTCCGGGCGGTGGACCAGTACGGCGCGGCCTCGCCCTGGCAGGAGAAGACCATCGAGTTTGTGAACCAGGCCCCCTCCAAGCCGGTGATCACCAAGACGCCCTCCAACGGTGTCATCAAGCCCAGCGAGACCGTCACCATCACCGCCTCCTCTACCGACCCGGAGGGCGACGCCATCACCTACGAGTGGGATGGCCGCGACGCGGAGTCTGCCACTTACAGCAACGGCAAGCACATCGTCAAGTGCAGGGCTGTGGACGCCTACGGCGCTGCTTCGCCCTGGTCCGCCATCGTGTTCTTTGTCATGGATGAGAGCGGCGGCGGCATGACCCTGACCACCGCCAACTCCTATATCGAGGAGCCCGGCCTGAGCTTTGAGGCGGACGGCGAGACCTACTACGGCTACATCACCGAATACACCTTCGATGTCCCCTCCGTCAGCGGTCACTACGGCAGCGACTACGGCAAGATCGAGGCGTATAACATCCTGACCGGCGATTGGGAGCAGGTCGCCTACAAGACCACCAGCAACGGTGTCACCCTCTCCGGCAAGCTCCCCACCGGCACCTACACGCAGATGCGGTTCTACTACTATACCAACCACGACTGCATGTACAACAAGAGCAAATGGTCCTCATCGCCGTGGTCGCGGACCAGGACGGTATCGCCGGTCACGCCGGACACGTCCAGGGGGCCGGTACACTGGGTCCAGGTCTTGCCGCCATCGGTGGAGTAGTCCATGCCGTCGGTGGTGTTCAGCGTCTCCTTGGCGGTGTCCAGAGAAACGGAGGGCTTTGCCGCGCGGGTGGGGATATGGACCTCGGTGGCCTCGCTGCGGAAGGAGTGATCGGTGGCGGCGATCCGCACCAGCAGGGTCTGGCCTTGATAGCCCTCCACAAGCTGGTTATCCTCGCAGGGCCGCCACGTCATGCCGCCGTCGTCGGAATACTCCATCTCCGTGGTGATGTTCATGGTCATATCAGTGGTGTTGACCTTCACATCCGGGGCGGCGGGGCGCTCCGGCAGGACCTCCATCTCCAAGGGACCGGCCTTACCGGTCCCATCGTCCACCAGCCGGGCGTAGACGGTGCTGCCGGGAATGACGGTGCCGCCGTTGGGCAGACCGTCCTCCATCTGGTAGTCGTTGGCCATCTCCACCACGTCGGGATCATAGAGGATGACTTCATTCCTGAAGTCAACGTCATACTTCAGCCCGGTGTCTGCCAGGGTCCGGCCCTCCACGGTCTTGCTCTCGGATGCGTAGAGGTTGTCCGTTTCCTTCAGCCGCTGGGTAAAGGTGTAGGCGGTGTCGGGGTCCAGGGCGGTAAAGATGCTGCTGTCCTGCCAGGTCTGGCCGCCGTCGATGCTGTACTCAGCGCCGGGGACAGTTTCCAGGACGATGGTAGCGGTGGTGCGGCGGGTGACGGTGGGCGCGGCGTCCATGGTCTGCGGGGCCTTGCTGATGGTCATATCCGCGTAGACCTGCTCCACGCTCAGATAGTTGCCGTCCTCGGTGGCCTTCAGCCGCTGGTAGAGAGTGTAGGTGGCGCCGGGGTCCAGATTTCGGAACACGGGGCTGTCCTGCCAGACTCTCCCGTCCCTGCTGTACTCGGCGTTATCCACCGCGTTCAGGGTCAGGGAGCTGGTGGTGGCGCTGGCCAGAGTGGGGGCTTCGCAGGTCTGCAGGGCCTTGTTGATCGTGTAGCTCACCGTGGCGCTGGAGAGCTGGGGATAGCCCTGCTCCATCACATAGGACACGGTGGCGGTGTAAGTGCCGGCATTGGTGGGCGGCGTGGCGCTGCTGTAAGGGCGGCCGCTGTTGCTGGTGCCCTTATAGGAGATGGCCACGGACTTGATCCCGGCGGGCATGGACGGCGTGGGGAGCGGGGTGGCCTTCCCGTCATAGGTCTTGGTGTAGCCGCTGATCTCGGGGGCCTCCACGCTGGCGTAGGACAGGTGGATGGTGGCGGTGACGGTGGGCACGTTCTCGTTACTGAGCTGGGGGAACCGGCTCACGTCGAGAGTGCCGGTGATGGTCTGCGTGGCCGTATTGGGGTCATAGCCCGCGCTGCTCCAGGTGACAGGGACACCGGGGACAGACTTGATGCTGCTGCCGCCGCCGGCGGTGACGGTGGCGGGAAGGTTCAAGCTGTTGAACGGGGTCCCCATGAGGGCGGAGCGGACCACTTCCTCCGCGCCCAGGACGGGGCGGGCCTTGACGGTCACCGGGACCAGCACCTGGCTGTAACCGGTGCCGGACTTGGAGACCGTGACGCGCACGTTGGTGGTGCCGGGCTTGCTGGAGTCAAAGCCGGAGTAGCTGGTATCCGTTGTCCACTTGTAGGCGGAGGGATAGACGCTGCTGCCGGTGGTGAACACCACGTCGTTGGCGGTGTCGCCCACATAGATGGTGTTGGTGGAGGGCAGGACCCACACCAGCTTATAGATGGTGGTATACTTACTGCCGTCATCGTCCTGCCACTGGTAGTTTTTGTCCTCCATCGGAGCGGCGACAGCGTAGGGGCCCGCAGCGATGGCACGGGTGACGGGAGAGGCGGTATCCGCTTTCAGCATCCCGTCCGCCACCTTGACCTGACAGGCGGTCAGGGACAGGGGGACGGAGTTCCCGGACACGTCCTGGTAGCTGACGGAGAGGCTGTCCAGGAGGTTCGTGCCGTCGTAGACCTTGTCCTCAAAGTCCGGCTCCCAGGGCACGGCCTTGGGATGGACGACCAGCCGGTCCGGGGTAAGCAGCTTTACGTCATAGATGTCACTGGTGACAGTGGTGTAGAGCGAGTAGGTGCCGGCGGAGGTGACGGCCACATGATTTGTCAGTTCCTTGCCCATGTAGCGGTGGTAGGCCGCGTTCACGTCGTAAACGACCGTATAGGGCTGGCCGCTGAACTCCACGCCGTTGTCGATCACGCTCTGATAGGCGGGGTCGAGGGTAAAGGCGTCGTTAGTCAGGGCCGGGACGTCTATCTGTGCCCAGCTCCCGCAGATATCGCAGGTGTACTTGACATGGCCGCCGGTGGTGGAGGTAGCCTTGACGATATCTCTTGTAAGCGTGGCCCCGGGGGTACACATGTGGGAGGCACGGACACCGCCGTTGTCCTTGTCGCTGTAATCCAGGTAGAGGTACACAGGGTTTTTGTCCTGCGCCGTGTAATGAGAATCCGGCGCGGGCCAGGTGGAGGGGTCATCGTCCGGGGAGATGGCCATGGCCTGGAGGGGCAGGACGCCCACCGCCAGACACAGGACCAGGAGCCACGTCAGGATACGCGGCCACAGGTTTCCTTTCCGCATTTCAAATGCTCTCCTTTCCTACTGGTTCGTAAAAACTAAAGGTTGCACAATATAGAACAACGTGTCATAATACCCCCAAGAGGAAAGAGGGGGTA
>CANQCS010000150.1 GCA_947589745.1 uncultured Oscillospiraceae bacterium | reverse complement strand
GAAAGGCAGCTTTTCGGACAAACAGCTCAAATGCATCCTGAGTACTGATTACCTCGACGCTGTCCTCGCTTTGTGGGCCTGTTCATAATTTCCTAACTCGTTGATTAGCCGTGGTAGAGCGTGTTGGCCAGGGCCCGCTCCGCCTGTTCCAGAGTGGGAGCCGGGAATCCCACAGCGGTCCAGAGGTCGCAGTATTGCTGTGCGGTCAATTCGTTTTCGTGCAGAATCATATGCCGTCCTCCTTCAAAGATATCCATACTGTGGGCTCACGGGTCCTGTCAAGATGATTCGTTTCCGGCAAGGGTAAGGTCCGCAGCCACAACATACTCCAGGCGGACTGGTCCCCGATTTATCGTAAGTACCGGGTGGTGAAAGAGCGGCCCCTCCACTACCACGGTGTGATACTCGCCGTTCTCTCCGCAGGCGTCCACCCCCATGGCCAGCATCTGCTCCACGTGGGCTTGACACAGCGCCTCTCCCAGCCAGTTCTCTGGCAGGACGCCGGTCCGGACGCACTTGATGAGGCAGCGGTAGCCCAGGTCCAGGGCCCTCCGCACCAGTTCCAGCCGGTCCCGGCCCCACAGGGGCAGCACGGCTTTGAGCCCCGCCGCGGCGCACCGGGCCTCGTCCCACTGCCGATGCAGATCCATGTCGATATCACCGAACACACACGCCTCCGCGCCCATCTGCCTGGCTTGGCCAAGGCCCTGTTCCATGCGATCATTGTAGTTCTCAGCGTCCGCCTCACAGCAGAGCAGAGGGATCTCCAGTGCGTCCGATATGGCAGACAACAGTTGCGGTCCGATGCCGTGGACCCAGCTCCGCCCGGCCTCCGGCCGGTACATGACCAGCAGCGCCACAGGCTCGTGGCCTGCCGCTGCCATTTCGTGGAGCGCAAGAACACTGTCCTTGCCGCCGCTGAAGGATGCCACGAATTTCATTGTCCACTCCCCCCTCAGAGATACATGGCGAAGATCTCACCGTCAATGTCTAAGATCTTGTCGATGGGTATTTTTGTACCGTCTCCCATGACCAGCACCCGCTCGTAGGTGTCAATCTTCTTCACCCAACCGGTGACAGAGACGTAAGCCCCGCCCGCTTTCTTCCCGTCAGGCCGGAACCAGGTGACGGTGATCTCTGGCCTGTCCGCCAGATGCTCCGCCACGATCCGCAGCCTGGCGTCCGGACCGCCCAATACGTCCTCGGCCAGCTCCGCCTGGTCCTCTGAGCCGGGCCGTCTCCGCCAGGGCGTCCTCATAGCCAGTGAGAGCCCGGAAGGGCATGAACTGGGCCGCCCGGTCCGCCCGCCAGAAGTCGGTGAGGGAGCGGTGGTCCCACAGACTCTGCCGGTAGCTCATCTCGTCCAGCTCCGCGATGCGGACGCCGTTAATGAGGGGAACAGCCCGCAACAGGCCGTTCCCCTTATCATCAGTCCATTTTTCCGAAAAACAGGTCATATATCTCGATTCCCTGCCTTTTTACCCCACTTTCATCCGCTTGCGATTCATGCCTCAGTATTCTCTCAACCAGTCTGTTCAACAGTTCGGAAGTCAATTCATTGCCTTACTTGGCACTCATGGGCCTTATGGTACCTCGTTGCCTTTCAACACAATATTGAAGTTCCCCTTATGCTTATCCGCTTTCACACATATCGAAATTTTTCCTGATACATTAAAGGTAAATGCTGAGGTTTCTATAGCATCCTGCTTAAAAACAACATTGCCATCCTCATCCTTCATCCCTATGCAAATTCTTCCACTTTCTGTCACGACTTGGACATCAAGTGTGGATGCCCATATCATTCTGCCCAATAGAGTGTCTCTGAACCCCGCTTAGCATCTGATAACGAGCACTCCAAGAATCCCATTTTCGATGGCTAACAAAACCAATGCGAACAGATGCATTCATTGGTCCATTTCCAGAAGAAATCCCAACGGAAAATAGAGCAATAAGAATGGAAATAATAAAGCGGATACCGTACAGATTATTCCACTTCTCCCTTTTCATAGAAAATCGCCCCAATTCTGTATACTCGGTGAAGAAAAGGTTTAAAGGCAAAGGCAATCAATTCGTTAACCTCTTATTAGTCTTGTGCTGCTCCCGCTGCGTTAATTTAAATCCTGCAATTCCCCTTATCGCTTGCTTTTGTTCTATCAGATAAATCACTTTTCATTTGCCTTTATAAATTCAGAAATAAGATGCTGCACCACTTCCACTTGACTGTCGGACAAGGCGGATACATCAACTGTTTTCCCATGAGGTACGCCTAGGAGATAATCTGTCGTGACGCCATAAAAGGAAGAGATCTTAACGAGGACATCCAATGACGGATACCCCAGAGAATTCTCGTATTTGCTGACCACAGCCTTAGATAGACCGACCGCTGCCCCGAAATCCTTCTGTGTGAGATTTCGACTGAGGCGCAGCCTCTTCAAATTCTCTCCAAATTCAGGGAAATACATGGCATCACCACCTTGCCCTTAGTGTAGCGCAAATGTGGTATATAAATCATTGATTGCGATAGATGATGTGTTGATTTTCTGCAAACCATGTTGTATAATCTCTCTGTACCATTATCAGCTGCACCCGCAAATGTTTTCAAATCAATATTAGACAATAAGTGAAAATACAGCCGCTGAATTTGTGCAAACATACAAAATATTAAAAATTCTTAATTGCTTGCCACAAAACTGCTTTCTCTATACACATATAAATGGACGTTGCAGCATGACAGTCGATCACATCGCCCCAATGACTGTGATGCGTTTTCCATGAGGCCGGAAGCACAATTGTCAGGATACAGATTATCTGTACCCTTATGAAGCCGAATAGTATTCTGATGGCTTCTTTCGAAAAGACCCGCCGCCCCGTTGCCGCCCTGGGCAGCGTGAAGTCCAAACTGCTGAACAGTTTGTCGTAGAACGCGGCGGCACTTTGGGATGTGAACAGCGTCACATCCTGAATGATTTTCTGTCGGTAGATTGCGGCCAGCCCTTTTCTGGTCGAGTCCTCTGTCAAGTCAATTTTACCGAAAAGAGGCTCCGCTTTCTACAAATAATGGAGGGACTCCGGGTCCCAGCCATCCCCGGAATCCCTTGATTCTATTGCGTCCTTTACGTCTTGCTCATGGCTGGAAAAATAAGAAAGGGGGTGGGGCGATATGAGGAAGCGGCTTTTCCCTTGGCCATTCCACTGCGTGTGTGATTTTGACGTTGCCGTCACAGGCGGCGGAACTCAGGTCGGTAAGAGCCAGTCCAGCAATATACTTTGATGGGACTGCTGCTATTTGCTCTGTGTCCTGCAGAGCCGATCATTCCGGGGACAAGGTGGACGCAACTCTGACGCACTATCAAGGGCAACGATATCACTTAAACGATGCTTGAAAGGGGATCAGCGAGAAAATGAAAAAAATACTTATTGCAGTTCTTTCTTTGATGTTATGTTTCTGCTGCATGGCTTGCAGTCAAACTGATGGCGATCCTGCCGCCAGCATTCTCAGTCTGCAGGATGTTGCTGACTTGGAGGATTCCTATGGACTGAGTCAGGAGGAACTGATGGATCGCCTCTCCATCACCGAGGCGGACCTGGAATACAGAGATGAGGTCATGATGGTCCTTTCAGAAAAGCAGATGATCCACGATCTGCCGTTTGCCGTTATCTATGAATTTTCCACGCAGGACCCCACCGGCCTGTACCTGGTACACTATGCCTATACTTTAGCGTCGGATCAAAAAGAGAGTGCAACAGAAACGTATGACGCTCTCAGCGAGGAAGCGTCAGGCGTGTACGGGGAGCCCAGCCAGGGACCGATCAAAAACACTTCAACTGTTGACGGCACAACAGGAGAAGGGATCACCACAAAATGGAGCGTGGGAGAACAGTCGTCGTTTACTCTGAGTTATGCGGAACAGCCAGACGGAATCTACCTTCAACTGACATACCGTTTCGTGATCCCCGGCAGCATCCATGACCTCTCCTAAAAGCAACGGTGTCGCCGGCATATGCGAACGTATGCCGGCGACACCGCTGCTCTTTGGCTGTTTTCCGACTTATGCACATGGCGGCTTATGGTATATGATATATGGATTTCCACAAATTACGTGCATAATTTCTCTATTCCCTTATCAGTTGCACCTGCAAAATGTTTTAATCAATATTAGACAATAAGTGAAAATAGAGCCCCTGAATTTGTGTAAACATACAAAATATTTAAAATTCTCAATTACCTGCCACAAAACGGGGCGCTCTATACATATGTAGATGGGCGTTGCAGCATGACAGTCCGTCAAATCGCACCAAATGATAAAAATACGATGAAAAGGAGCGGCGGAAAACCCATGTTAAGCAGGCGTTCTTACACGAAAGAGCAGAAAAATGTCATCCTTGCGGTGATATGCTTCCTGTGTATCGGGGGGACGGCAATTCTGCTGGCCGGATGGCTCTCGGGAAATACAAAACGCGGTGTGGAGACGCTGACGGCGGCCTCCAGGCCCGTGACGGAGTTGATGGAACCTCCGCGGCTGGAAACGCACACCGAGGCCGCATCACAGGAGGATCGGGAGCAGGCATGGATCCGGGCGGATCAGGAGTTCCACACCTGGAAGCAGTTCTCCGCCCCTTCCGGGGAACGGATGCAGCAGGCCGCCACCCAGAAAGCCGCGCTGGAAAACAAGACCGCGTTTTATGCCGCCGTGGTCCCTGCTATGTTGTCCGCCCAGGAGACAGACAACCCGGTGTGCTCTCCCCTGAGCGCGTACTGGGCCTCGCTCGTGCTGGCCGAGGCTGCTCCGGACAAGGCGGTCCTGTCGGACGCCCTCTGCCTGAGATACAGCGGCGACCACACTTTCCAGATGCAGGGCGCGGACGCCCTCTGGCGCTCCAACTATGTGGATTCGCAGATGACCCGGTGCGGCCTGGAGACCTCCCTTTGGCTGGGGCATGATACCGGGATAGAGCAAGAGCTGCTGTCCGCGTTGAGCGAGTCCTACCACATTGACGTCTTTCGGACAAAAAAGGGGGCGGATATCCGGTCCGATGTGCAGGCGTGGTTGCTGGAGCACTCCGGCAGCGCACCGGAGGACATACCGGCTGAGGCGCTGCGGGAGGGCTCCCTGGTCAGCACGGTCCGGCTGAATGCCCGGTTCCAAAAGCAGGCGGGGACCCAAGTGGACGGCGTTTTCCACGGAGCGGACGGGGACAAGCCCTGCACCTTTGACCGGAGTGAGTCCTTGTATGCGGAGTATTTCAGCCGGGAAAAATTCCGCGCCGCCTGTCTGGAATTGGAGCTGCTGACCTCCAGCGGAAAGCTCTGGTTCATCCTTCCGGAGGAAGGCGTTTCTCCGGAGGAGCTGCTCCGGGAGGAGGAACTCTACGGGGTATTCGGCGGTGAGCAGGGGCAGATCGTGCATCGGACCCTCACCATGCCCAGCTTTCGGTCCGCCGCGCTGTTTGACGCCACCGGCGCCCTGGAGTCCCAGGTGTTCCGGAACGGGTGGGGCGGACAGACGGCCGCTTATCTGCAGGCCCTGGACCTGGAGGTAGACCCCTTTGGATGCAACGCCCCGGATGCGGGAACGCTGGTCTATTCCGAAGCCGCGCCGGAGGCCCCGGAGGTGGACTTTGTGCTGGACCGGCCCTTCCTGTACGCGGCGACCAGTAGCGAGGGGGATATCCTGTTCTTTGGCATCATTCATCAGGTATAGGTAGGATCAGCGGCACTGTTGCCGTTGTGGACCCAGAGGCGTTCCTGCCCGGCAGCTTGGAAGCGGGAATGATAGCGTTCGCACCCTGTGCGCAGGGCATATGATGTCTAAAACTTAAAGAGAAGTTGACCTTAACTCGGCTGGCTGAGTATTCACGAAATACACTGTTTTAGGAGGTAAATACTATGCTCAATCGAATCCAAGTCAAATCCGAGGCCAAGAAGATCGTCCGCACAGCCCACGTCTCGCCCCTGTTGATCTCCACTATCGTATTGGCCGTCACATTCGTACCCGAGCGTGTCATGGACCTGGCGAGGTACGGCGACCTGTTCTACTCCCTCACCCTCGTGCCCCGGTTTTTTGCGGCCCTTATGAGCGGCGACCCGGCGGCGATGGATTGCCTGCGGATGATCGTGCACCCATCGGATACCCAGCTGTCCAGCTTCGTCGTTTTCCTGGCCGACTGCTTCATCATCGTGCTCATGGGCGGCTTCTACGCCTACTCCATCGGCGTGCGCCGTGGCAAGGTGATGCGCGCCACGTCCCTGCTGGACGGCCTGAACGACGCCGGGCAGCTGATCCTCTGCAACATCCTCGTGTCGGTGAAGATCGCCCTGTGGTCCCTGCTCTTTGTGGTCCCCGGCATCATCGCGGCCTACCGCTACCGCTTCGCTTTCTACAACCTGATCGACTACAGCAGACTGACTGCCAATGAGGCCATCAAGCTCAGCTGCGACCAGACCCGGGGGATGAAGAAGGACCTCTTTGTCCTGGACCTGAGTTTCCTGGGCTGGAGCATCCTCTCCATCCTCACCTTGGGCATCCTGGATATCTGGGTGCTGCCCTACCAGACCCAGTGCCAGCTGGCCTACTTTGAGGAGGGCCAGCGCAGGGTGGACCAGGCCGGATATCAATAACCGATGCCAGCAGTCTTAAAGACGCGGA
>CANQCS010000149.1 GCA_947589745.1 uncultured Oscillospiraceae bacterium | reverse complement strand
GCATGTACTGCTTGATGAGGGCGTTCTCCAGCACCAGGGCCTCGAACTCGCTGCCCACGATGATGGTGTCGAACTCGTGGACCTGCTCCACCATGATGTGGGTCTTCAGGTTGTGGCCCCGGCCGGCCTGGAAATACTGGCTCACCCGGTTCTTCAGCTTCTTGGCCTTGCCCACGTAGATGACCGTGCCGTCCTTGCCGTGCATCAGGTACACCCCGGGGGCCAGGGGCAGGCTGTTGGCTTTTTCCAGCAGTTCTTCCTTTGTCATGGCGGCCCCCCTTTCCGAAAAAGCCGGCCGCGGCAGGCTGTCCGCCGCCTCCGGGCGGTCCGGCGATGGCGCTGTCCCGGCATCTTTATTTTTATTATACACGGCGCCTGGAGAAATTTCAATACCTGTCCTCCACAAAAGAACACATCAGGCAAATTCGCACACCGGTGGAGGCCTGCCACGCAACAGGGAGCCACGAAAAAACGCCGTTTTCTACGAAAAACATGGTGTCTCGCTCTTGCAACATTCCCGTTCCCATGATACAATGAAACGCAATATCGACCGGGCCCCTGGCCCGCCCTACGTATCCCGGCCGCCGGAGGCCGGACGGACAGTGAAGGAGGACCATGAAGACGATAACAGAACAGAAAAGCAGATCCGTGGTGTGGGAGATCGTGTTCATCCTGGCGCTGATGGCGTTCATCTCCATCTCCTTTCTGATCTTCCTGCGGGACAACAACCGCCGCATCGTGGAGCAGAACAACAGCTTCGTCCAGGCCGCCGCCGAGCAGACTGCGGACCGCATCAACGATCTGGTGGATATGTCCCGGCACAACGTGGCCCTGATGGCCCATCTGTACGGCTCCACGATGACGGAGCCGGTGGTGGACACGGAGATCCTCAAGGATATGATCGAGCGGTCGTCCTTTGACTACGTGGAGTTCATCTCCGCCGACGGCATGGATCTGACGGCGGACGGGCGGACAGCGGACCTGTCGGACCGGGCGTACTTCCAGGACGGTATGCGCGGCAACAGCGGCAAGTGCGTGATCTACAACTCCCGGATCACCAACGAGACGCTGATGATCTTCTACACGCCCTTCTACTACGACGGGGAGATCATCGGAGTGTTGAGCGGCATCCTGCGGGGGGATACGGTGGACAGCATCCTGGCCGCCAACTACTTCGGCGTGGAGGGCACCACCTACCTGCTGGAGCGCAACGGAAACGTGATCCACGCCGTGGGCGGCAACAGTCAGCCGGACAACCTGCTGGACTACCTGAAGGACAACGGGATGCTGTCCGCGGCGGACCAGGAGAAACTGGAGGACACCCTGGACGCCGGCAACGACATTGACTTCAACAGCTTCAACTACAAGGGGACCAAGGGCGCGGGCAGCGCCTATGTCACCATCCTGAGAGGCCGGGAGTGGGCGCTGGTGCAGACCCTCCCCTCCACCGTCACCAGCGCCATGACCGAGCAGGCCAACTCCGCCGGTATCCGGCTGGAGATCGAGCTGGCGGGGGCCTTTTTGGCCTACGTGCTGTACCTGCTTCTCAAGAACCGGGCCCAGAAGCGGCAGCTGGTCACGGAGAACCAGGAGATCTCCCGCATCGTGGACGCGGTCACCCAGCTCTTTACCCGCTTTGCCCTGGTGGACCTGGAGGCGGACACCTATCAGTATCTGGAGGAAAAGAAGGTGTCCGCGCCGGAGCGGGGCACCTATACGGACCTGGTCCGTTATCTGGACACCAGATATGTGGACGAGGGCAGCGGAGAGAAGGCCAGCACCTTTATTTCTAGGGAGTATGTGCAGGAGCACCTCACCGAGGATATCCCCTACCTCCAGTTCGAGTATCAGATCGACATGGAGGGGCGGCGCTGGGAGAACATCTCCGTGCTGTGCCTGAAGCGGAAGAACGGCGTGCCCGTCCGGGTGCTCTACGCCATCCAGGACGTGACCGCCCTGAAGGAGCGGGAGCAGGAGATCCGCCTGGCCCTCAAGAACGCCTCCGAGGCGGCGGAGGCCGCCAACCGGGCCAAGTCCGAGTTCCTGGCCCGCATGTCCCACGATATCCGCACCCCCATGAACGCCATCATGGGCATGACGGCGGTGGCGGCCATGCACCTGGACGACCAGGAGCGGCTCACCGACTGCCTCAGCAAGATCACCATCTCCAGCCGCCACCTGCTGGCCCTCATCAACGACGTGCTGGACATGTCCAAGATCGAGAGCGGCAAGGTCACCCTGACCGAGGAGCCCTTCGGCATGGCGGACATGGTGGACAGCGTGGTCACCATCATCAAGGCCCAGGTGAACAGCAAGCACCAGGAGCTCCGGGTCCATATCTCCGATATCCAGCACGAGGACGTCATCGGCGACACGCTGCGGCTGCGGCAGATCTTCGTCAACATCCTGGGCAACGCGGTGAAGTTCACGCCGGAGGGCGGGACCATCATTTTCTCCATCCGGGAGTGCCCCTCCCTCATCCACGGCATGGGCTGCTATGAGTTCATCTGTGAGGACACCGGCATGGGCATGGACCAGGAGTTCCTCAAGACCATCTTCGACCCCTTCAGCCGCTCCCAGCGCTCGGTGAGCCAGAACATCGAGGGCACCGGCCTGGGCATGTCCATCACCCGGAACATCGTCCGCATGATGGACGGCGATATCCAGGTGGAGAGCCAGGTGGGCGTGGGCTCCAAGTTCACCGTCCAGGTCCACCTGAAGCTTCAGGACCTGGAGGCGGAGGACGTGCGGGACCTGGCGGACCTGCGGGTGCTGGTGGCCGACGACGACCAGGACTCCTGCATCACCACCTGCGAGATCCTGGACGGCATCGGCATGAAGGCCCACTGGGTCCTCAGCGGCGAGGAGGCCGTGGAGCAGACCATGGCCGCCCAGCAGGCCGGGGAGGACTTTGCGGCGGTGATCCTGGACTGGAAGATGCCGGGCAAGGACGGCGTGGAGACGGCCAGGGAGATCCGGGAGAAGGTGGGCGACCATGTGCCCATCATCATCCTCTCCGCCTACGACTGGTCGGACGTGGAGGCCGAGGCCCGGGAGGCGGGCATCCAGGCCTTTGTGGAAAAGCCCCTGTTCCGCTCCCGGCTGGTCTATGCGCTGAAGTCGGTGCTGATCCGGGAGGACGCGGAGAAGCCCCTGGCGGAGGAGAAGCCCGAGACCTCCCGGTACGAGGGGAAGCGGGTGCTCCTGGTGGAGGACAACGAGCTGAACCGGGAGATCGCGGAGGAGCTGCTCACCTTTATCGGCGTCAGCGTGGACCAGGCGGAGGACGGCAGGGCCGCCGTGGAGGCGGTGCGGGACCACCCGGCCGGATACTACGACCTGATCTTCATGGATATCCAGATGCCCGTCATGAACGGGTACGAGGCCGCCCGGTGCATCCGGGGCCTGGGCCGGGAGGACACCGGCAGCGTCCCCATCATCGCCATGACCGCCAACGCTTTCGCGGACGATATCCGGGAGGCCCGGGAGGCGGGTATGAACGACCACCTGGCCAAGCCGGTGGAGATGGCGAAGCTGGCGGAGGCGCTGGAAAAGTGGATCTGACCGGTCTTGTACAAAAAAGATACAAATAACGCAGGAATGCCGTCCCAAAAGGGCGGCATTCCTGCGTTATTTTGGGAGATATCCGAGATGGGTCAGTACAGCTCTGTTTCCGAGACGCAGGTACTCTTGATCTTCCCCACCAGGAATTGCAGCGCGTCCGCTACGTGGGGGCGGATATCGCCGCCGATCAGCACGTACATGATGTCGTCGCCTGTGCGCAGCTCCCCCTGGTTCAGCCAGACCTTGACGCAGTAAATGCCCTCCATCCGGTAGGTCTCCCGGATGGCCGCGTCCACCTTCTCCCGGTCATAGGAGAAGAGCATCCCCCGCACGGGGGCCGCCCCGGCGTCGCCCTCCCGCACCGCGGCGCGGGCTGTCTCCCGGACCACGCCGTTGTGGGTCAGGTACATGCCGATCTTTGCCGCGTCTGGGGAGGCCTTTACCTCTCGCAGCCACCGGTCTATGGAGGGCGGGGCGCTGTGGTGGTGATGGTGGTGGTGCTCCCCGGCGCAGTCCGCCGAGCCGTTGGAGAGGAGCATGTCGATTCCGTGGCCGATGGGGCCCAGTACCGCCTGGAGGTTCTCCCGGGCGGCCTTCTCGCTGCCAGGGAGGTTCACGATGAGGGTCCGGCCCCGGATGCCCGCCGCGCTGCGGGACAGGCAGCCCCGGGGCGTGATCTTCATGCTCTCCGCCCGCATGGCCTCCGGGATGCCCCGGGTCTCCCGCTCCACCACGGCCAGGGTGGTCTCCGGCGTCACATCCCGGGGGGAGAAGCCGGTGCCGCCGGTGGTGAGCACCAGGGCCACCCCCATTTCGTCGGCGCAGCGGATGAGCTCCGCCTTGATCTGCTCCGCCTCGTCGGGCAGGATGGCGGTGTGGACCACCTCCCAGCCCGCGTCCCGCAGGATGCCGCAGACGGCGGGGCCGCTGGTGTCGGTCCGCTCACCCCGGGAGCCCTTGTCGCTGATGGTGATGACTGCCGCTGTGTTGCTCATTTGCCCTCTTCCTCCCTCTGAAAATTACCGTGGACGCCGCCGGCCTTCTCCAGCAGGCGGATATCGGTGATGACGATATCCCGCTGCACGGCCTTGCACATGTCGTAGACCGTCAGGGCGGCGGTGGACGCCGCCGTCAGGGCCTCCATCTCCACCCCGGTCCGCCCGTCGCAGGACACCTCGGCCCGGATCTCCACCGAGCAGCGCTCCTCGTCCAGCGTCAGGGTCAGGTCGATGCCGTTGACCTGTACCGGGTGGCACATGGGGATCAGCTCCCAGGTGCGCTTGGCGCCCATGATCCCCGCGATCTGGGCGGCGGCCAGCACGTCGCCCTTCTTCATGCCGCCGCTCCGGATCAGGGAAAACGTGGTCCGGTTGACCAGCACGCGGGCCCCCGCCGCGGCGGTGCGGTGAGTGGGCGCCTTCTCCCCTACGTTCACCATCCTGGCCCGGCCCTGGTCGTTAAAATGGGTAAAATCCTCCATACAGCCCTCCGCTTACAGGTTCACCACGTTGATGGGCGCATCCTCCAGGAACGCCTTGGCGTTGGCTACGGCGCAGTCCATGATGCGCTGGCGGCTCTCCTTGGGTGCCCAGGAGATATGGGGGGTGATGATGCAGTTCTTCGCCTTCAGCAGCGGGTTGTCCCCGCGGATGGGTTCGGTGGACACCACGTCCAGCCCGGCGGCGGCCAGCTTGCCGCTGTTGAGGGCGTCGGCCACGTCCTGCTCATTGATGAGCTGGCCCCGGGCGTTGTTGATGAGGATGGCCCCGTCCTTCATTTTGGCGATGGCGTCCCGGTTGATGAAGCCGGTGTTCTCCGGCGTCAGGTTGCAGTGGAGAGTCACCACGTCGGACTGGGCCAGGAGGGTGTCCAGGTCCACGTACTCGGCGATGGCCCGCCCGCTGTCGCTGGGGTACAGGTCGTTGGCCAGCACCCGCATCCCCAGCGCCCTGGCCACCCGGCCCTCGGCCTGCCCGATGCGCCCGAAGCCGATGACGCCCATGGTCTTGCCCTCCAGCTCGATGAGGGGGTAGTCCCAGTAGCACCAGTCGATGCTGCGCTCCCAGTTCCCGGCGTGGACAGAGGCGTCGTGGTGGCCGATGTGGTGGCAGATCTCCAGCAGCAGGGCGATGGAGAACTGACTGACGGAGGCGGTGCCGTAGGTGGGCACATTGGTGACGGGGATGCCCTTCTCCCCGGCGTACCGGTAGTCCACCACGTTGTAGCCCGTGGCCAGCAGGGAGATGAACTTCATGCTGGGGCAGGCGTCGATGACGCGCCTGCTGATGGGGGTCTTGTTGGTGTAGACCAGCGCCGCGTCCCCGATGCGGCGGATGATCTCCGCCTCGTCGTCCACCGGGGTGCGGTCATAGACCGTTAGCTCCCCCAGCGCGCCGAGGCCGTCCCAGCTCAGATCGCCGGGATTTTCGGTGTAGCCGTCCAATACCACAATTTTCATCCTGTGTTCCTCCTGAGCGTATCGTTTTCTTTGGTTTCATTATACCTCTCTGTTGGGGAGGAAATCAAGACCTTTCCCCGCGCTTTGCTCTGCCGGTAGAATCACGGAAAGAGAAATTCGTTTTTCCTCTTTACAGAAACCGCCTTTGTGTGGCATAATATAAAATGAAATTTTATGGAATGGAGGATCCCCATGTAGCATACAGCGGCGGACCCATCACTGAACAGAAACCAATATTGAAATGGAGGATCCCACATGCCGATCATTGAATATGACGTTTACAAGCAGAAGCTGGGGGCCATGGAGCCCCGGCTGGAGCGGCTGGCCGCCGCGCTGGACCTGGAGGGGGCCAGGCGGGAGGTGGAGGAGCTGGAGGAGAAGAGCGGCGACCCCAACTTCTGGAACGACGTGCAGGCCTCCCAGAAGACCCTGCGCCGGACCAAGCAGCTCAAGAACAAGCTGGAGCACCACGCCAAGCTCACCAGCCAGTGGGAGGACCTGACCACCCTGGTGGAGATGGCTACAGAGGAGGAGGACGCCAGCCTCCTGCCGGAGATCCAGGAGGGCTACGACAAGCTGGAGACCGCCCTGGAGGCCGCCAACCTGGAGACGCTGCTCACCGGCGAGTACGACGGGAACAACGCCATCCTCACCCTCCACGCCGGCGCCGGCGGCACCGAGGCCCAGGACTGGTGCCAGATGCTCTTCCGCATGTACACCCGCTGGGG
>CANQCS010000148.1 GCA_947589745.1 uncultured Oscillospiraceae bacterium | reverse complement strand
ATGGCTTTTAATGTGCTAAAATCCGACAAAAGCACGAAAGGCAGCTTTTCGGACAAACAGCTCAAATGCATCCTGAGCACTGATTACCTCGACGCTGTCCTCGCTTTGTGGGTCTGTTCATAATTTCCTAACTCGTTGATTAGCCGTGTACGATGTGGATTGACAAGTTTATTTTCAGTCATTATAATGGTAGGTGTGAAAACGGCCGGAAGGCCGAGAGAGAAGAAAGGATTTGAGCCTCTATGACTGACATTCGTATTTCCGATTCCGTCCGCTATGTGGGCGTAGACGACACCACCATCGACCTCTTCGAGAGCCAGTATGTGGTCCCCGAGGGCGTCTCCTATAACGCCTATGTCATCCTGGACGAAAAAGTCGCCGTCCTGGACACCTCGGACCGCCGCACCGCCGCCGAGTGGCTGGAGAACCTGGAGCAGGTCCTGGCGGGCCGCAAGCCCGACTACCTGGTCATCCACCACCTGGAGCCCGACCACGCCGGCAGCATCGGCCTCTTCCTGGAGAAGTATCCCGACACGACCCTGGTGGGCAACGCCAAGACCTTCCAGATGCTGCCCAAGTTCTTCCCCGGCGACTACACCGGCCGGACCGTCACCGTCAAGGAGGGCGACACCCTCTCCCTGGGCAGCCACACCCTCACCTTCGTGATGGCCCCCATGGTCCACTGGCCGGAGGTCATGGTGAGCTATGAGTCCAGCGAAAAGATCCTTTTCTCCGCCGACGGCTTCGGCAAGTTCGGCGCCCTCTGCAAGGAGGCGGAGAACGAGGAGGGCTGGGACTGTGAGGCCCGGCGGTACTACTTCAACATCGTGGGCAAGTATGGTGGACAGGTCCAGGCCCTGCTGAAGAAGGCCGCCGCGCTGGATATCCGGACCATCTGCCCCCTCCACGGCCCCATCCTCACCGGGGACTTGAGCCACTATCTCCACCAGTATGACATCTGGAGCCGGTACGAGCCGGAGGACGAGGGCGTCCTGGTGGCCTATGCCTCCATCCACGGCAACACCGCCAAGGCGGCCCGCATCATGGCGGAGATCCTCCAGAAGAAGGGCTGCCCCAAGGTGGCCATGGCCGACCTCTGCCGGGACGACCAGGCCGAGGCGGTGGAGGATGCCTTCCGCTATGGCAAGATGGTGGCCATGAGCTCCACCTATGACGCCGGGCTGTTCCCGGCCATGGACCATTTTATGGCCCACCTGCGGGACAAGACCTATCGGAACCGGACCGTGGCTCTCATTGAAAACGGCTCCTGGGCTCCCGCCGCGGCCAGGATCATGCGGGGCTATCTGGAGGCCATGAAGAACATCACCATCTGCCCCACCGTCCACACCATCCAGGGCGCGGTGAAGGACGTGGATATCGCGGCCATGGAGAAAATTGCAGACGAGCTGCTGGCCAACTAAAAACCATAACCTTTCAGACTGCCGTCGGGGGCTCTGCCCCCGGGGCAGTCTTTTTCTGTCTGCGGCTACCGCCGCACCCCTGGGTTACTTTTCCCTTGCAGGAAAAGTAACCAAAAGTGCACTCAAGAAAACCAGGAATGGTTTTCTTGAGAATCTTTCCTTATTTTTTGATTAGTTTTTCGCTCCCCCTTTGGCTGGTTTGGTCTAAACTGTTCTTGCTTCCGTGTATGAGGCGTTGCGGCTGTTTCAGTATGTTCCCAAGGAAATCCTGCTGCGGCGCAAGTTTCGCCGCTTGGGGCGGCGAAACCGAACATTGGGTGCGCTGGTCGTTTTTACTTTGTCCAACTGCTGGTTGCTCCGTTCCACTACGCAATTGATACATTTCCCTATACGGCTCGGGACCGACTGCGTCCTGCTCCGTTCCACTACGCAAAGGATAGATTTTCGTATACGACCCGACAAGAAACATCTGTCAATTGCGTAGTAGAACGGAGCAACCAGCAGTCGGACTACGGCAAAAAAATAAGCCAGCAGTACCGATGAATGCTTTCCCTGACCGCTAGTCCCAACAACCATCTGCCCTTAACCGTCCTCCCCGAGGATTCTTAAGGGGCCCCAGCCCCTTAAGCAATTTTTTGGTTACTTTTTGTTTGCACAAAAAGTAACCCAGGGTGCGCAGGGACCGAAGGTCCCTACCAGGCCCCCAGGGGCTGGAAGCCCCTGCGCAACGAGGAAGGGGGACGGCCTGCGCCGTCCCCCGTATTTTATTGATGTTCCTTCGCTGCGCGAATGAACTCCCTGAACAGCGGGTGCGCCCGGTTGGGGCGCGACTTCAGCTCCGGATGGAACTGGACGCCCACGAACCAGGGGTGGTCCTTCAATTCCACCACCTCCACCAGCCGCCCGTCGGGGCTCTGCCCCGCCAGGGTGAGCCCAGCGGCGGTGAGCGTCTCCCGGTAGTCGTTGTTGAACTCGTACCGATGGCGGTGCCGCTCGTTGATATGGGACACGCCGTAGGCCGCGGCGGAGAGAGTGCCCTCCGCCAGCTCGCAGGGGTAGCTGCCCAGACGCATGGTGCCGCCCTTGGCGGTGACCCCTACCTGGTCCGGCATCAGGTCGATGACCGGATGCTTGGTCAGCGGGTCCAGCTCGCTGGAGTGGGCGTCGGACAGGCCCGCAAGATGCCGCGCGATCTCCACCACCGCCATCTGCATCCCCAGGCAGATGCCCAGGAAGGGCACCTTGTTCTCCCGGGCATACCTGACGGCGGAGATCTTCCCCTCGATGCCCCGGTCGCCGAAGCCGCCGGGGACCAGGATACCGGTGCAGCCGCTCAACATCGACGCGGCGTTCTCGTCCGTGACCTCCTCGCTGTTGATCCACTGGATATCCACTTTGACGTCGTTCTCAATGCCGCCGTGGGTCAGGGCCTCCACCACGGACAGGTAGGCGTCGTGGAGCGCCACGTACTTGCCCACCAGGGCGATCTTCACCGTGCCCTTGGGGTTCTTGGCCCGGTAGACCATAGTGGCCCACTCGGTCAGGTCCGGCATGTGGCAGATGAGCCCCAGGTGGCGGACCACCACGTCCGCCAGGCCCTCCCGCTCCAGCATCAGGGGGACCTCATACAACAGGTCCGCCGTCAGGTTGGGGATAGCGTGGTCCACGGGGATGTTGCAGAACAGGGAAATTTTCTCCAGAATGTCCTTGGGGATCTTGTGGTCGCAGCGGCACATGATGACGTCGGGCTGGATGCCCAGGCTCAGCAGCTCCTTGGCGGAGTGCTGGGTGGGCTTGCTCTTCAGCTCGCCTGTGCCGGGGATGGAGACGATGAGGGAGACGTGGATGAACATGACGTTGTGCCGCCCGCGCTCCGCCGCCACCTGGCGAATGGACTCCAGGAAGGGCTGGCTCTCGATGTCGCCCACCGTGCCGCCGATCTCCACGATGGCCACGTCGGTGTCCTCCGTGTCCAGCATATAGATGCGGCGCTTGATCTCCCCGGTGATGTGGGGGATGATCTGGACCGTGCCGCCCAGGAAGTCGCCCCGGCGCTCCCGGTTCAGCACGTCCCAGTAGACCTTGCCGGAGGAGACCGAGGAGTTCACATCCAGGTTCTCGTCGATGAACCGCTCATAGTGGCCCAGGTCCAGGTCCGTCTCCGCGCCGTCGTCGGTGACGAACACCTCGCCATGCTGGTAGGGGCTCATGGTGCCGGGGTCCACGTTGAGGTAGGGGTCCAGCTTCTGGACCTTGACCCGCAGACCGCGCTGCTTGAGAAGCCGTCCCAAGGACGCCGCCGTGATGCCCTTGCCCAGGCCGGAGACCACGCCGCCTGTCACAAAGATGTATTTAACTGCCATAACGAACCCTCCTCCGTATTTGTCCCTCCGCGGCTTTTTCACGGGGAGCAAACAAAAATAATACCCGATTTTAAACCGGTCTTTTCAAAAAGTCAAGAGCAGATCAATAGACTTTTTCGCCATTTTCAGGCGGGATACCCGTCACTTCCCCACGCAGAAACGGGAGAAGATCCGCTCCACCAGGTCCTCCCGCAGCGTCCTGCCGTTGAGCTCGCCCAGGGCGCGGAGGGCGTCCTCCACATCGGTGAGGACGGCGTCCGGCGTGAGGCCCATCTCCAGGCCGGACAGCGCCCGCTCCAGGGCCTGCTGCGCCCGCTCCGCCGCCTCTGTCTGCCGGGCGTTGGTGAGGATCTGCCCGGCGGATATCTCTCCCACGGGGAAGAGGGAGGCAACCGCCGCCTCCAGTGCTTCCAGCCCCTCCCCTGTCAGGGCAGAGACGGAGACAGACGCCGCGGGCGGATGCCCGTGGCCCGCCCATGGGTCCTGGTCCGCCGGAGGCAGGTCCGCCTTGGTACGGACCAGGACCCATCTCTCGTGGGCCGCGGCCCGCTCCAGAACGGCGATATCCTCATCGGTCAGGGGCCGGGAGCCGTCCACCAGGGCCAGCACCAGCTCGGCCCCGTCCATCGCGGCTTGGGACCGGGCCACGCCCAGGCGCTCCACCACATCGGCGGTGTCCCGGATGCCGGCGGTGTCGATGAGCCGCAGCAGGACGCCGCCCACCACCGTCTTCTCCTCCACGGTGTCCCGGGTGGTCCCGGGGACGTCGGTGACGATGGCCCGGTCGTAGCCGAGAAGGGCGTTCAGCAGGGAACTCTTTCCCACGTTGGGGCGGCCCACGATGGCGGTGGGGACCCCCTGGCGGAGCAAACGGCCCCGCCCGGCGGTGGCCAGCAGGGCGCGGAGCCGGGAGCAGGACTGGGACAACACCTCCGCGATACGGTCCCGGCCCAGGTCCTCGATGTCTTCGTCCGGGTAGTCCACCACGGCGTAGAACTGGCTGGCGATATTCAGGAGGCTGTCATAGACGCCCTCGATCCGGCGGCGCAGGGCGCCGTCCAGCTGGGCGGCGGCGTTGCGGGCGGCGGCGGCGGTCTCGGACTCGATGAGGTCGATGACCGCCTCGGCCTGGGTCAGGTCCAGATTTCCGCTCAGGAAAGCCCGCTTGGTGAACTCGCCCCGCCCGGCCTGCCGGGCCCCGGCGGCGAACAGGGCCCGGAGCCCCTCGTCCAGCACCACCGGCGAGCCGTGGCAGTGGAACTCGGCGCTGTCCTCGCCGGTGTAGCTGGCACCGGCGGCGAAGGTCACCGCCAGGGCCTGATCGATGGGGGTCCCCTCCCTGTCCAGGAGGGACCCCAGGACCATGGTGCGCCGGGGGTGGACGGACAGCGGGCGGCCGTCCGCCGGACGAAACACGGCATCGGAGACCGTCAGGGCCTCCGGCCCCGACACCCGGATGATACCAATGGCGGAAATGGCATTTGGCGCCGTTGACACGGCGGCGATGGTGTCCAACATGGTGGAATTCCTTTCCAGGGGGTCGGGGGCGGGGCCCCCCGAATCCCTTATGGCAGGGACTTTCAGCTCCCCAAAATCCAAGGGGCCTCCGGCCCCTGGGAGGGTTGGTAGGGACCTGGCGGTCCCTGCGCACCCTGGGTTACTTTTTGTGCAAACAAAAAGTAACCAAAAAATTGCTTAAGGGGCTGGCGCCCCTTAAGAATCCCTGGGGATGACGGTTAAGGGCAGATGGGTGGTGGGACTAGGGGCCAGGGAAAGCTTTCATCGGTACTGCAGTTTTTTGCCTTATTTCGACTGCTGGTTGCTCCGTTCCACTACGCAATTGAGGGCGCGGTTCTTGTCGGGCCGTATACGAAACATATTTCTTTTGCGTAGTGGAACGGAGCAGGACGCAGTCGGACAACAAAAACGACCAACGCACCCAATGCGTCCGTGCACCAGCGCTTCACTTCCCTTGGGGACATACTCCCCACAGCCGCAAAATCTCATACACGGACCCAGGCCCGGTTTAGGCCAGGCCAGCCACAGGGCGAGCGCAAAACGAAACAAAAAATTCAGGAAAGATTTTTAAGAAAACCAATGGTTTTCTTAAACGTGCTTTTGGTTACTTTTCCCACGAGGGAAAAGTAACCAGGGGATGGCAGGCACCCCCTGGGTGCCTATCAGCCCCGGTGGGGGCGGAGCCCCCTTGCAAGAGGAAGGGGCCGCTTTCGCGGCCCCCTTTTTCATTTGATCGTTTCGCCGCGGGCCTTTTTCTCCTCGATCTCGCGGAGGGCGTCCTTGTGAGAGAGATTCACTCTGCCCTTCTCGTCGATCTCGGTGACCTTGACCCACATCATGTCGCCGATCTTGCACACGTCCTCTACCTTCTCCACGCGGCGGTTGGCCAGCTTGGAGATGTGGACCAGGCCGTCCTTGCCGGGAGCCAGCTCCACAAAGGCGCCGAACTGCATCAGGCGCACGACGCGGCCGTAGTACAGCTGGCCCACCTCGGGCACGAACACGATGTCGTCAATGGCCTTCTTGGCGGCGTTGCAGCTCTCGGCGTCGGGGGCGGCGATGTGGATGGTGCCGTCCTCGTCGATGTCGATCTTCGCGCCGGTGTCGGCGGTGATCTTCTGGATGACGCTGCCGCCCTTGCCGATGACGTCGCGGATGTTGTCCGGGTCGATGTGAATGGTGATCATCTTGGGCGCCCACTTGCTCACCTCGGGCCGGGGCTTGGAGATGCAGGGCAGCATGATCTGGTCCAGGATCTCGCAGCGGGCGTCGTAGGTGATATCCAGGGCGTTCTTGATGATCTCCATGGTGAGGCCGTCGTTCTTCAGGTCCATCTGGATGGCGGTGATGCCCTTCTTGGTGCCGCCCACCTTGAAGTCCATCTCGCCGTGGAAGTCCTCCACGCCCTGGATGTCGATGAAGGTGGTGAAGGAGCCGTCGTCGTCCTGGATGAGGCCGCAGGAGATGCCGGCCACGGGGGCCTTGATGGGCACGCCGGCGTCCATGAGGG
>CANQCS010000147.1 GCA_947589745.1 uncultured Oscillospiraceae bacterium | reverse complement strand
AGGAATCGCAACGCTTTGAGAGCGAGGATAAAGTTCTTTTTGATACTTTTTCTTTCAAGAAAAAGTATGAGCGCAGCCAAGGCTTGATCCATACAGCATCTTTCTCAATGTCTCATGTCTCAGGCAAGGGGCGGAGGACCGGAAAACGGTCCTCCGCCCCTTCGCTTTCTGGCCGGGAAAGCGGTGAAGTGCGGCAGCATCCATATTTTTATAATCCAAGCATAAAAGAAAAATCCCCGGAGCCTTGCGGCTCCAGGGATTTTCATGGTGGACGCTAACGGACTTGAACCGCTGACCCCCTGTACGTCAAGCGGTCCGAACGGTCCTGACCCGTTGCAATGGCCGGGATTTGCAGCTTTCTCTGTACGACAGGCAGGCTTAAAATGAATTGGAGGCAGGAAAGTGTCGTATTTTTGTCGTATATCGAAAACCGCCCCGAGTTCAATTCAATAATTGCTCTTATGCCCTCAGCATAGGTGGAACAATTTGACCGTTTTAAAAAATTATCGGTCGATGCAACAGTACCCAGAGGTATACACGGGTATACGCGAACTTCCCCAAAATGCTAAAGGGAGCATACTTGTCGACAACCGACACATATAGATCCCTTTTTGTATTAATATAGTTGGCCGGGCCGTTTGGTAACTTTTCGGACACAGGCAGGCTTTTGAGGAAAAAGGAGCGGCAGACAGGGGAGAAAAGAGATTAAGCGTGGAAACTTGTGTGATGTGTTGACTTTTGACATAGAATAGAGCTATCCGCTTTGAAAGGAGAAACGCTCTATGAAGCATCATATAAAGACTGCCCAGATCGACAGGTATGCACGGTATCTCAGACAGGAGGAGCGCAGCCAGGGGACCATCGACAAATATCTGAGGGATATCCGGATCTTTTCCGCCTGGCTTGAGGATAGAGACGTCACTAAGGAGACGGTAGCCCAGTGGAAGGAATACCTGGTGGAGCAGAAATACGCCCCCGTGACGGTGAACTCCATGCTGTCCTCGGTCAACGGCTTTCTCCGCTTCGTAGGCTGGGAGGAGTGCCGGGTGAAGTTCCTGCGCATCCAGCGGAGGACCTTCCGGGACCGGTCCAGGGACCTGAACCGGGATGAGTACCAGCGGCTGTTGGACACGGCGGAGGCCAAGGGACAGAAGCGGCTGGCGCTGCTGATGGAGACCATCTGCGCCACCGGCATCCGGGTGTCGGAGGTGCGGTATATCACCGTGGAGGCGGCCCGGAAGGGGCGGACGGATATCTCCCTGAAGGGCAAGATCCGAACTATCCTGATCCCCGGCAGGCTGGCCAGGAAGCTGGAGAAGTACGCCGGAAAACAAAAAATCGCCTCCGGCGAGATCTTTCTCACCAGAAGCGGAAAAAGCCTGTCCAGACGGCAGATCTGGACAGAGATGAAGGCGCTGTGCAGGGCGGCGGGCATCGAGGCCAGCAAGGTCTTTCCCCACAATCTGCGCCATCTGTTCGCCACGACCTTCTATCGGTCCTGCCGGGATATCGTGAAGCTGGCGGACGTGCTGGGGCACAGCAGCATCAACACCACCCGAATCTACCTGATCGCCCCGGAGGACGAGCACATCCGGCAGCTGGACCGGCTGGGATTGGTCAGTTAGCGGCAGAAAAAAACAGGAGATAGTACGTACCGCTTTGTGGTCAAAATAGACGATTTGTTCTGCGGCGGATCGATGATTCTCTCTGTTTGCGAAGAAAGCGTTACATCGCATTGGAGGAATCTTTTCAGAACATAAAAAAGTGCGCAAAAGCCACAGGCTGCAGGTAATGGATTTTTGCAGCCTTTGGTTTTTGTACAAAAATTTACAAGACTAAAATCATTTTCCCCTTGAACGGGGAAGTATGCTGTGTTATAATGATAGACAGCGTGATAGCTGACCGCATTGTTTTGTGATGCACATGACTAATCGTCTATTTTGACCATGCCATGAAATCAGAGATCAGAATGGAAACGGGAACGGAAAAAAAGGAATATCTGACAGCGGAAGTGATCGACCGCTTCCTGGGCTACCTGGTCGGGAGGGGATGCAGCAAAGGTTCCCTGGACACCTACCAGCGGTGTCTGACCGCGCTGTACACCTATCTGCCCGAACCGAAGGAGCTGACCGCCGATACCAGCGCTCAGTGGCGGGAATGGCTGGGGGAGCAGGGGTTTTCTCAGCGCACGGTGAACAACCGCGTCTCCGTGCTGAACAGCCTGCTGGAATATCTGGAGCACCGGGACTGGCAGAGCAAAAATCTGTCCATGCCACCCGATGACGTCCAGCCGGAGCTGACGCGGGCGGAGTATCTGCGCCTCCTGTCCGCCGCACGTCTTCTGGAGAAAAAGAAGACCTACCTCCTGGTGAAAACACTGGGCGGCGCGGGACTGCGGCTCCAGGAGCTTCCCCAGCTGACGGTGGAGGCCGTGTCCCGGGGCACGGTGCGGCTGGATTACCACAACCAGGTGTCGAGCCGGGTGCTGCACCTGCCGCGGCTGCTGCGGGAGGAGCTGCTGGCCTACTGCCAGGAGGAGCATATCCTCAGCGGTCCGGTGTTTGTGACGAATAGCGGGAAGCTGATGAACCGGGCGGTGATCCAGAAGTGCATCAGCGTCTTGGCCAGTGCCGCCAGGGTGGACGAAGCGAAAGCGAACCCACGGTGCCTATGGAAAATGTATCAGAGTACCCAGGAGGGCATCCAGAACAGCCTCCGGGTGCTGGCGGAGCAGACCTATGAACGGATGCTGGAGACAGAACAGCTGACGGTGGGATGGGACGCGTAGAGCCGCGGGGCGCAAAAACGCGGGGACGGCAGAGCGGCCGTCCCCGGCTGGGATCCTTTTTTCTTGAAAAACAGGCAAAAATTGTACTTTCTGCGCCTGTTTGGCCGCTGAGTTCGGCACTCTGCGGTCGCTGAGTTCGGCACTCTGCGCCTTTTCCCGGGGCCTCCGCCCGCTCCCGCCTCTGCCACAGGGGTCCGAGCGGTTTTTTACATGGTGGCTGACTATATATTCTGACTGCGAATCCCGTGGGATCCTTCCGTGAGAACGATCCACCGTTACCTTGTAAAATATGCAGGTATCACAGCCCCACCGCCGTCAGCTTGTCCATGTTCTCCCGTTTCAGATCCATGGACGAGTGGACGTAGCGGTTCAGCGTGATGGTGGTATCGGAGTGGCCCAGGATCTCCGACAGGCTCTTGAGCTCAAACCCAACCTCCACGCACCGGGTAGCGAAAGTATGGCGGATGGTGTGGAAGTGTACCCCTTCCAGGCCGCAGGCCGCCGTGTACTTCGCCAGCTTCTTCTGCAGCTGCCGGGGCTCCATGTACTGCTCCGTGCCGGTGAGCAGAAACGCCTCCGGGTCCCGGGGATCGTACTGGGCGCAGAGGCGGGCGGCGCTGTCCGACAGGGGGATGGTCCGCACCGACGAGCCGCTCTTGGGGGAGCCGATCACTACCTTTGTTTTTTGGCCGCCGCCGTCCAGGTTCCGGAGCCGCTGCATGGTGGCCTCCACGCGGATGGTCCGGTCCTTCAATGACACCTGTTCCCAGCGGAGGGCGCACAGCTCCCCGATCCGCAGCCCCGTCAGCAGCGCCAGGAGGACCCCGAACCTGCACTCGTCCATATCCTCCCGGAGGTAGTCCGCCAACCGCTGCTGCTCCTCCACGGTGAGGACCCGGGCCTCCCGCTTCTGCTCCTTGGGGTAGTTGATCTCGATGGCCGGGAACACGCCGGGGTACTGCCCCGCCGCGTACTTCAGGACGGAGCGCAGCACCGCCAGGATATCCCGCACGGTCTTGACCGCCAGGCCCTCCGCCAGAAGCTCCCCCTTGAACTGATCCACCAGGAGGGTGCTGAGCCCCTGGGGGAAACAACCTCCCAGCTTCGGCATAATATGTTTCGAGAGGATCGTGTCGTATTTCACGTAGGTGGAGTCTTTCACCTTGCCCCGCTCCAGGCAGAGCCACTCCTGGCAGAAGAACGCCAGACGGCGGCGGTCCCTGGCCGCGGGCAGCGGTGTGTGCTCCAGCAGGGCGGCCTTGTACCGCGTCACCTTCTCCTTGGCCTCACGGTAGGTCTTGCCGTAGCAAAAACCGTACCGGGCCTTGCCGGACAGCTCGTAGCCCTTGATGTAACGGGCCTCCCAGCGGCCGTCCTTGCGCTTGAAAATGTTCTCGCCTTTTCTTGCCATGATCTTTTCTCCTTGTCGTTAAAATCAACGGCGTGAGCCGTTTTTATCGAATCATTGTTCGGTTTCCGGCCCCTCCGGGGCCCGTCAAGCGGAGCGATCTGCCAAATTCATCGGAAAACCTGTCAAATTCACAGAGTCCGGTTTTTTTCAATTTTTTGTGCTATAGTGTGTAGCGTGAAGAGAAACTCCTGTGACTGCTGTCTTGACTGCGGATCCCTTCCGGTGCTGGCCGCGGGAAAAAGGGTAATGAGTTCACGTTCGGATTGTACTATCTGAATCAGGATACCCCGATTGCTACCGCGAAAAACGATGCGGACGGAAACATTATCTTCACTATCAACTCGTTGGACGATAATAAGTGGAATCAGGACACGAATGTCACATTCACGATGAAAGAAATCGTCGAGGATGAGGACAAGGAAGCGGACATGGTCTATGACCAGAGCGTATATCAGATAGACGTGTTGCTAAAGCACTCGAGTGATACGCAGACGGTAACACTGAACCATACAACAGACAGTAATACATTCCATAGCATTACTGTCAAGTATACAAAGCACACGCTAACTGCAACTGATCCGAAGTACACCAAAATCGTGGATGAGAACGGGAACAAGCTTGATCCGGCTGAGACTGTTGGGGCGATTGAATTCGTCAATAAGAACCAGTACAAACTCAACTTCTCCCTGACCAAGACCGCGAAGGTCAGCGACACCCCCACCACTGTTCCCGTTGCGGGCGCTGAGTTCGAGCTCCACCGGGTGTATGACGGTACGGATTACACCATCAAGACTGGCCTGACGACTGACGAGGACGGCAAACTGGAGACTTATATCCTCGTTGATCCCGACGAGCACAACGATTACCAGGATTCTAGGTACTACTTCAAGGAGGCCAAGGCCCCCGCTGGTTACGATCAGATTGAGGAGGGCGAAGAAGTTATATTCGAGGCCAACTCTATCGGTACTGTCGACACCTACCACGCCGATGCTACCAACGAGGGCAACCTGACCGCCGAATTCACCAAGACCGACATGTACGGCCAGGGAACCCTGATTCCGGGCGCGGAGTTCAAGCTGTATATCGAAGGGTACGCTGATTCGGTTGCTACGGCTGCGTCTGACGAAAACGGCAAGATTTCTTTCAGCGGCCTGGTTCCCGGCGATTACAAACTGGTCGAGTCTAACGCCCCCACGGGCTACAAGACGAACACGAACGAGTACACGTTTACCCTGATTAGCGACGGCACTATCACGCCGACCAGTTCTAACTGGCTGGAACTGAATGATGAAAATGCCATCGGCAACGATTACAAGACCACCAACCTGACCATCCAGAAGCACGTTGCGGATGACAGCGCCGGTAAGGGCACCTCCCACTTCGAGTTCAGCCTGGTGCTTGACTTTAGCGAGACCGTCGGCGACGCGTTCGACTGGTATGTCAAGCAGCTGGACGCGGCTTCCGATACGACGAAGGAAGTCGTGCGGGATGAAGAGGGCAAGCCCGTGAAGAAAAAGGACGAGGATGGGAACGAGCACACTGTCTTTGAAGACGTGCACGACAACTACACCATCAACCCCAACAACACGGCTAAGCCTGAGAACTACGGCGATTCTTATGACACCAGAAATACTGCGCAGGCTGTTGTCGAGCTGAAGATCAACGGCAATGCCCACACGGTCACGACCGAGATCATGGGCCAAACGATCACAGCCAAGGAACAGAATCCCCAGCACGGCAATCTGTCCTATGTGGCCACGCCTGACGGGAAAGTAACCATCAGGAACATCTCCCTGGCTGACCTGGAGTCCATCACCTTCAAGAAGCTGCCCATCGGGACCACTTACACCATCACGGAAATCAACGCTTCCATGAACGGTGTGAAGTTCGATGTGACATACACAGAGGACGTTGACGAGAACGGCACACATGTCGATGCCACCAACAAGCTGCCCATCGACAAGGATGTCACCCTGAACATCTACAAGGTAATCAAGAGCGTCCACAATGGCGAGAACAATGGCAACATTGATATCGCCGAGGGCGACCACTTCAAGATGGTTCTCTCCAAGTGGGAGAATGGCAACTGGGCCGACACCGGCAAGAGCACCTACGTGGATATCCACGGCGGCGTGGCGTTCTTCTACCTCAGCTTCAAGGACGTGACACCCGGCGCCTACTACTACAAGATCAGCGAGGACCTGGATAACTCCACCGACGGTGATCTGTATGAGGACGAGGGCCTGCACGACATCTATGTCAAGGTCGTTGTCAACTCCGACAACACCGCCGAAGTGACCTACTACACCGGGTGGGAGAACGGCGAGCCCGCTGGCGATGCGGTCGACGAGCCCACCATCGAGAACGTGAAGCCCACAGCCAGCATCGACCTGAGCGCCAAGAAGTACGTGAAGGACACCAGTGGCAACGTCCTGGAGAAGCCCGGCGCCTCCTTTGATTTCACCATCTACGAGGTCAGTGTTGAGAACGGTACCGTCTACTCCACAACCCGGCGTGGGGAAAACGATGTACCGGCCGTGTTCGACAGCTCCAAGGACAGCGGCCTCCACACCGTTGAGAGCAGCGACAAAGACGGCTCCATCGTGTTCCCGGCCCTGAACTACGACCTGCGCGA
>CANQCS010000146.1 GCA_947589745.1 uncultured Oscillospiraceae bacterium | reverse complement strand
TTTGAGAAGTACCCGCTGGCTGTCATCGCCCACATGGCCGACCTGGAGGCTACATATTTTGATGAGGTCGAGAGTGCTGGATAGCCACCGTTTGCGCCAAAAGGCCGTGCGATTTTTCAGGTGTACTTTTTACCTTTGGGGGCACCCAAATGGGTCCCAGATGTACTCTGCCGGGCCGTTCCTGCAGGTGGATCTTTAGGACTGATGTTGTGAATCGGGGGGGACATAATGGAGAGTATTGTTTTTGGCTATGCCAGAGTCTCAACACGAGACCAGAACTTGGACAGGCAAGTGATACGACTTCGTGAGTATGGAATCACAGAAAGGAACATCATTGTCGACAAGGAATCTGGCAAGAACTTTGACCGTCCCGGTTATCAAGCGCTTATTAGCACGATGCTGCGCCGCGGTGATACGATTGTCGTCACTAGCCTCGACCGCCTGGGCCGGGATAAGGAGGGGATCAAGCTGGAGATGCAGCGACTTAAGCAAGATGGGATTCGCCTTAGGATCCTTGACATCCCAACGACGATGATGGATTTCCCTCCCGGTCAGGAATGGGTCTTTGAAATGGTGAACAATGTGTTGATAGAAGTGCTTGGGACGATCGCGCAACAGGAGCGTTTGACAACGCGGCGCCGGCAACAGGAGGGGATTGCGGCTGCGAGAACCAGAGGGGCACACTTGGGGCGGCCAAAGGTAGCGCGACCGACAAACTGGGACGATACGATCCGAGCGTGGAGGGAGGGGAAGATCACAGCCGTCAAGGCTATGGAATTGACCGGAGTCAAAAGATCATCGTTTTACCGTATGGCAAAAGTAGAGGATACTTTCGGTGGAAAATAATATACCGATTATATTGAAGTTTGAAAATACAGTGGGCTCATCGCCGTCAGGATCAGAGCCTTGGGGAATAGCCGGGAGTTCTTCCACAAGGGCATGAAATATCCCATCAATATCACATTTACAGAGAGCGAAGATACTTAGAGCGGGCTGGGACTGAGAAGCATACCTTACACAGCATTGGATATACATAATAGTAATAACAAGAGCTGCGCTGAATTATCTCAAATGATGATCCAGCGCAGCTCTTGATGGTAAGTCGAGGTAGGGAATATCCGGTAATACTGCATCTAGTCTTCCAAGTGCAACTCTGATGCAATGGCTTCAACATTGCCGACAAAGCGATTAAACGTATACATGAACTGCCGTCCATTTTTCCCGGTTACAGTGCCGGTAAAAATCCCTCTTGCATACAAGAGCTTGTTCTCAAAGTAAAGCGTCACGCCAGCGTACTTATAATTAAAATAGTTGACTGCACCATTTGTGGGCATCGAGTCATGGAGTTCCAGATGTGCAATGAACTCATACTTAGAGATAAACGCAGGAGTATCATCAGAATGATAAACACGTACAACCAGTCCCCTGGGACTCACACTCCAAGGAACGATCAGTTCAGCGAACCATTTCTCTTCCGTATCTGTCTCATAGCAGCCTACAAGATTCACCTTTATACTATTATTTCTTGCGACTTGACAGACCGCAGACATATCCGAATTGGCCGTTTCATCACAATGATGATAGTTGACGGGTTCCCAGCTATTACCTAAGATCGGCTTTATATAACGACGTCTTATGTCCCCGCTCAGAATGGCCTCCTCTATGGTCAGACTGCTGTTCCGTTGCATCCGAGCCATCACGGTGGGATACGGTACCTGATACGCATCACAGGCTTCTTTGTAGTTATGAAAACGTTGACCGGCTACGATGCACGGGATGCCTGCGGAAGTGGGACTTGTATGCCGTCTATCGACCTTTTGCGCTATCACTGTGTCCTCTGGCCTTGGTCGACTGTCATCTCCAGGATAGTCATGCTCCTGCTTCATCTTAACGGCAGCTTTTATCGCACTATCTGCACGAAACAGTTTATTTGTTTGGAGGGCACGCACCATATGCGGAGAGATTCCGAGAGCAGTGCAGGCGTCCGTCATTGACTTGTAAGTAATTCCATCAACTGTGATAGGTTTTTCAGGCTTTCCTTCGTTATCGTTTTCAGTAATAGGCAATTCCATGGTCGATTCCAGGATTTGAACTGCATTGAGACCCTGCCCCAGGTACATACGAACAGTTGAATATTTCAGGTTGAATTCCGTGCAGAACTCCGAAATTGTCTTATATTGGTGCCCATCCAAAAAGAGCTGCTGCGAGTAGTCACGTTTGTTCCTCTTCTTGCCCATACCGCACTGCACCTCCCAAACACGACTTCTATATTCAAGGATACAGCATTTTCCGAGGATTGTAAAGAGTGCGGATAGAGACATAATATGATAAGAAAAAGGGAGTCCCTTTAAGGAACTCCCGCAATTGGTATGAGAGGCTGGTTCTGCGCTCATTCGAATTATCGGTGAAAATTGCTCTGGTGAGGGCGTCAGAAGAACCAATGATAAAGACGTGTTTCTTGGCACGGGTAATGGCAGTGTACAGCATGCGCTTAGTCAGAGCCCGCCCGCAGTACGGAGAAAGGACCAAGACCACGGCGTCAAACTCGTTTCCCTGGCTTTTATGGACCGTGACTGCATAGGCAAGAGTGATTTCGTTTTCTACATCCTTCTTGCTGTACGTTACTTGTCCTTTTCCGGGAAACTCCACAGTTAGATACTTTCTTTTCTTGCCTATGAAAGATGAAACATACCCGATCTCACCGTTACAAATGCTCTTTTTCTTGTTGTTCACTGTCTGCATGACCCGGTCGCCCACATAAAATAATTCTGATGACTTTTTGCCAAGAGGACGATTAAGGCGATCCTGCAGATATCTGTTGAGTTCCTCCGTACCCAGTGCGCCGTTTTTTGTCGGCGAAAGGATCTGTATCTGACTACGCTCTATCCCGCTTGTCTGATATACATCAACAACATCCGTCAAGTCACTCAGGATAGTGCTGGTATTTGTCGATTCGCAAAAGCAGAATTCGCCGAGAGGATCATCAGCAAAATAGAGCTTTGTCTTTTGATCCGGGGTTGCGCTTAGAATAGCATTGGCATTGCTGACTATCGTGCTATTTGATCCTTGCCGGGACGTCTCGGACAATGCGATATTTGTAGCGCAATTGGAGTCCACGATATCCTTGAGGACATTGCCCGGGCTGACACTGCACAGTTGGTTTGGGTCGCCAACCAGTATGATACGCGCGGTAGCGGGCACGGCCTTGAACAGTAACGCTGCGATATGCACATCCAACAGAGATGCCTCGTCGATCACAATGTAATCACAAGGCAGGTCCTTTACCGCTGCCATCTCATATTCCGGAGATATACGTAAAAGACTATGTATAGTGCTGCACGAGATTCCTGTAATACTTGCCAGATGATCAGCTGCTGCACCTGTAGGGGCACAGAGTATAATATTGGCAGAGGGTGTCAACGCATTGACTGTATGTGCTATCGCACGGATCACCAGCGTTTTTCCAGTTCCAGGCCCTCCGGTGATCGTGGTGATCGGACTACATAGTGAGTACAATAGCGCAGCCTTTTGTTTCGGAGAGAGTGTCTTTCCGGTTTCCTTTTGGAAAGTCACCTCAGATTCAAAAAAATCTACCAATTTAGGCTTATATTTTTTGCGTGTCTTTATTAAGTTTGCAATGCCCTCCGCAACCGCTCGCTCGTCGTTATAGTGTCGTTTGAGAAAGACAAGTTCTTTCCCGTCGTAATTCGTCAAGACAACCCGGTCGTCTGCAGCCAATTCATTCAATGCAGAATCAATATCCTTATCCTCGAAGAGGAAGTCCGTATCACCATGATTGGAACTGGCCCCTGAAATGATACCCATGAGTTTGCCTTTCAGGCTGTCTTTCTCCGTATAAGTACTTCCCGTTTCCTTTGAGTCGATATCGATTGCGGCCAGCACATATGCCCTGCGTCTCTCCGCGTGATTGGCTGGAGCACCGCCTTTCAGATGCAGCTTGTCTGCATCACATAAGCCAAGGACTCCGTCGTAATAAGTTCGATATGGCTCATTGGTCAGAATAGATTCAGCTTCTACAGCATATCTATCATAGAGCCGGGACGCTGTGCTGATATCCACTGTCGCAGCTTCAAGACGATGGACAATCATCTCGAAACATGAATACAGCCCCAAACGGTTGCGAAAGCTGTTTCTCTCTTCCTCGGATAGTTTGAGAAAGTTCAACGCATCAGGATCATCACGGACGCGGGAAAATACCGCCGGGCCGTATCGTCCGACTACCGCATCGATAGTTGTCTTATCATCACTCCGGAGATGTTCGAAAAGAAATTGTTTCGTGACTGTAGATGCGTCTAAAGGATTCGTTTCCTCATTTTTTGCTTTCAAAGGTACACCACCCTTTCCTCAATCGTTCTTCAAAGCTCCTAACTTTAGTGCTTTTTTTACTTTCTGTCTTTCCGTTCTTTTTCGTACTGTGCTGGGAATCTCCTGCTGTTATTGATTCCCTTGAGTAGTTTCCATCCTGCCGAACCGTCTTTTTCTTGGGACTCCTGTCTAGGACATCGGGGAAATTATTAAAAATGAAGAAAAGCTTTGCCGATTTAATGCTTCTCATTGACCAGCTTTGCTTGGAGTCAGCTCTTTCTATTCTCCATTCTTTAAGAATGCCCGCTTGCTGCAAACGGTCAAGCGCCTTCTTCAGCGGGTCAACGCATTTTCTCTGAAGATATGAGCTGTTTAGAGTTCTGTCCAGCCGCGGTAATGCAGGGCAACGATCAATCAGGCAGTCCATGCTGATGACGTGGTCCATTCCTTTGGCTTCATTGCAGTCTAAACTGGCCTGAGAAGCAAGTTCGCGGCCTAAAGGATAGACCAACGAATTTCGATTATCAGTTTTTAAAAGACTGGCAGGCAATTGAATGAAATATCGGCCACCAATCAGTTTCCGGGCAAATTCTTCAGCAAAAACAACCTCGATGCCAGCATAAGATACATTTGCTGTGTCGAAAATATGAATTGGTGAGTCTGACGCATCTAGCACTGACAGATGCGTGTCTTTCAGCAGGTTCAAGTCTTTCTGAACTGAACTGAGGACCTTCTGGCGATTTGATTTTGTACTATAGGCAAGGCCACAGAGTTCTGTATACTCATCAAGGGGGATGAGTACTTTGTAGTTTGCCGCATTATTAGATGCGTACTTACGGCCTAAGTACATCATTGCTATATCCAGTAGCTTCTCTGCACCGGGGGTAAGTAAGGGATCGCTGTCCCGCCTGGTATATAGTTCGTGTACTTGGGGATGCTGCAAAAGACTAATATAATTTTCCATCTTACTTGCCTCCGTAAGGTTAGGCTTCTGATGGTTTGTTATATGCAATTCATAATCTAAATATCAAAAGATATTGGGGCGATTTTGAAATATATTTAAATCGGCCTGTAAATGTTCTCATTTTTGGAGAAAATTTACGATATTTATTGATTTCTGCAATTTGCGATAACTGAAATTATTGCATTTTTTGAAAATTATGTTTATAGTTTGTTTACAAACTGCTGCTTGCAACAGAATCTATTGATCAAGTGTGATGACGATTGAGTAAAAAAGCGGAGCTCATGGCCCTGGTCTACATTTCACAATTCTAGTTTGCTATAATGCTCCTTACTTATGAATAGATTGGTGCTTATACGCAATAGCATATCTTCGCGTGATGAAGTATCTCTACGCACTAAGGTAAAGCATATTTTCGACGTGGTCAAACATTTCTTCCATTTCCAGGAAGCACGATACCGAGGGTTGCCGAAGCAAACGTAAAAATGAATATGATGTTTGCTCTGGCGAACCTGTATCTGGGGACAAGTGCTACTTGCCGACTTGATCAGTTTTACCCTTGCGGGGTCCTGGGAAGTACTGCACATGATAAAGCTTGCTCAAATGGTATACCGCGACGAGCTGCGGTATACCATTCTCGCAAGGATGAGTACCAAAATCGTTGCAGGATAACGGTATATAGATTGTGATTTGATTTTAAAATCTGATTTGCTTATTAATTATATTATAATTGATATAGCTTGCTCAAAAGGTATACCGCATCAAGTTGCGGTATACCTTTTTCGCAAGGATTAGAATTGTTTCATCATCTTTGAGCGGAGAATGCTACTTTACTTAATGATGAACTGTGGGTACTCTTTTTGCCTACATGGAGGCTGTCACGGAATGGCATCTGTTGATGGTAATTAGAAGGTTGAATATCGCGACAGCAGATGTATTAATGCCTACATATGACTTCTGCTGATGGCAAATGAGGCTCTATTACCACGGTTTTGCCTTCATGGAAGACGTCACGAAACGGCATCTGTTGAAAGCAAATAGAAAGATGATTATCGCAACAGGAAATGCACTAAATGCCTTTGCCCGGGCTTTATTGACAGCACAAAAGGACGAATATATGATATCGCCTACATGGAGGCTGTCACGGAATAGCATCTGTTGATGGTAATTAGAAGGTTGAATATCGCGACAGCAGATGCATTAATGCCTTCATATGACTTCTGTTGATGGCAAATAAGGCTCTATTACCACGGTTTTGCCTTCATGGAAGACGTCACGAAATGGCATCTGTTGAAGGCGGATAGAAAGATGAATATCGCAACAGGAAATGCACTAAGTGCCTTCGCCCGGGCTTTATTGACAGCACAAAAAGGACGAATATTATGATATCGCCTACATGGAGGCTGTCACAGAACGACATCTGTTGAAGGCAAATAGAAGGTTGAATATCGCGACAGCAGATGCATCATTGCTTTCATTATAACTTCTGCTGATGGCAAATGAGGCTCTATTACCACGGTTTTGCCTTCATGGAAGACGTCACGAAACGGCATCTGTTGAAGGCGAATAGAAAGATGAA
>CANQCS010000145.1 GCA_947589745.1 uncultured Oscillospiraceae bacterium | reverse complement strand
AGTGCCGCAGCGCCGTGGTGGTGGGCGGCAGCTTCATCGGCCTGGAGATCGCGGAGAACCTGCTGGCCAAGGGCCTGAAGGTCACGGTGGTGGATATGGCCGCCCAGGTCATGCCCAACCTGTTTGACCCGGAGATGGCCGGCTACATCCGCCGCCAGCTCCAGGCCAAGGGCATCCGTGTGGTCACCGGCGCGGCCCTGACCGAGATCCTGGGCAGCGAAAAGGCCAGCGGCGTGGCCACCTCCGTGGGCAGCTTTGAGGGCGACGCGGTGGTCCTGGCCATCGGCGTCCGCCCCGCCACCGGCTGGCTGGCCGGGTCCGGCGTGGAGATGAATAAAGGCGCCGTGGTGGTGGACAAGTACCAGAGGACCAATCTGAACGGCGTCTACGCCGTGGGCGACTGCGCCCAGGTCTATAACCGCCTGACCGGCAAGGGCCAGTGGTCCGCCATGGGCTCCACCGCCAACCTCACCGGCCGCCTGCTGGCCAGGAACCTGACCGGCGCGGACGCCCCCTACGGCGGCTGCCTGGGCACCGGCGTGGTGAAGCTGGCCGCGGACCTGAACGCCGGCCGCACCGGCCTCACTGAGATGCAGGCCAAGGACGCCGGGTATGATGTGATCACCGCCACCTGCGTCACCGACGACAAGGCCCACTACTACCCCGGCGCGGACACCTTCCTCACCAAGCTGGTGGCCGACCGGGCCAGCCACAGGCTGCTGGGCATCCAGGTGCTTGGCCCCGGGGCTGTGGACAAGATGGTGGACATCGCCGTCACCGGCATCGCTATGGGGGCGAAGGTGGAGGACTTTGATACCCTGGACTACGCCTACGCGCCGCCCTTCTCCACCGCCATCCACCCCTTCGTCCAGGCCTGCTACATCCTGGAGAACAAGCTGAGCGGCGCCTATGAGACCCTGACCCCCGCCCAGTACGCCGCCGGGAAGGCCAAGGGATACCGGATCATCGACGTGAGCCTCACCCCCTCCATCCCCGGCGCCAAGTGGGTGGACCTGTCCAAGGTGGACGGGCCCATCGAGGGCCTGGGGCCGGACGAGAAGCTGCTGCTGGTCTGCGCCAAGGGCAAGCGGGGCTACCTCCTCCAGAACCGGCTGAAGGCCTACGGCTATACCAACACCCTGGCCCTGGAGGGCGGACTGTTCGCCAACCAGGTGCGGGTCACCTTCGAGGGCGCGCTGCCGCCGGAGGAGATCAAGCGGGTCAAGGGTCTGGGCTGCCTCCAGGACAAGCGCTATCCCGACGTGTTCAACGTCCGCGTCATCACCCGCAACGGCAAGATCACCGCCGAGGAGCAGCGGGTCATCGCGGAGGCCGCGGAGAAATTCGGCTCCGGCGAGGTGACCATGACCACCCGTCTGACCCTGGAGATCCAGGGCGTCCCCTATGCCAACATCCAGCCGGTGATCGACTTCCTGTCGGAGCACGGCCTGTCCACCGGCGGCACCGGCAGTCTGGTGCGGCCCGTGGTCTCCTGCAAGGGCACTACCTGCCAGTACGGTCTGGCGGACACCTTCGGCCTCAGTGAGAAGCTCCATGAGAAGTTCTATGTGGGCTACCACGGCGTCACCCTGCCCCACAAGTTCAAGATCTGCGTGGGCGGCTGCCCCAACAACTGCGTGAAGCCCAGTCTGAACGACCTGGGCATCATGGGCCAGAAGGTCCCCATGATCGACTACGCCAAGTGCCGGGGCTGCAAGAAGTGCCAGGTGGCCGAGAGCTGCCCCATCAAGGTGGCCCATGTGGAGGACGGCAAGATCCACGTGGATCCCGGTGCCTGCAACAACTGCGGCCGCTGCGCCGGGAAGTGCCCCTTCGGCGCGTTCGAGGAGTACCAGTACGGCTTCAAGGTCTTCGTCGGCGGACGCTGGGGCAAGAAGATCGCCCACGGCAAGCCCCTGACCAGGGTCTTCACCTCCGAGGAGGAGGTCATGGACGTGGTGGAGAAGGCCATCCTGCTGTTCCGGGACGAGGGCCTCTCCGGCGAGCGCTTCGCCGACACCATCGAGCGCCTTGGCTTCGACTACGTCAACGACAAGCTCATCAGCGGCCAGATCGACAAGACCGCCATCCTGAGCAAGACCGTCAAGGGCGGCGCCACCTGCTGAGTGACTTTTTCTTGAAAGAAAAAGTCACCAAAAAGAACTTTAATATCGCTACCAAGGCGTTGCGATTCCAACATTTCTCGCACGGTAACGATACGCGAAGCAAATCGAAACCCAGTATAACCGCATAAAATATCCCCTGTCAGGATCCTGCCGGACTGCACGGAAGCAGTGAAAGGGCCTTGAAACGAGATCCCCACAGGACGTGTCACACACCTGTGGGGATCCTGCGCCCTTTTCCGCTTTTGTGCAGTCCGTTTTATCCATCTGAAAGGAGTCATTTTCCAATGAAGCGTTCCTTGATCTCTGTGATCTGTCTGTTCGCGCTGCTGCTGGCCGGATGTGCGGCCGGTCCCCAAAATACCGGCGAGGGGGATACCGTCACCTTCACCGACGCACTGGACCGCACGGTCACCGTGGAGAAGGACCCGGAGCGGACGGCGGCCCTGCTGGGCAGCTTTGCCGACGTGTGGACCCTGGCCGGCGGCACCCTCTGCGCCGCCGCCGAAGACGCCTGGGAGGATTTCGGCCTGGAGCTCCCGGACGCGGTGAATCTGGGCGGAGCCCACTCCCCCAGTCTGGAGCTGCTGCTGTCCGCGGACCCGGACCTCGTCATCGCCAGCGCCTCCACAGCCAGCAACGTGGAGATGCTGGAGACGCTGGAGGCGGCGGGCATCGCGGTGGCCTATTTTGACGTGGATAACTTCAACGATTATCTGGATATGCTGGATATCTGCACGGACATCACCGGCCGGAAGGACCTGTACGAGCAGAACGGCCTGGCGATCCAGACGCAGATCGAAGCGGTGAAGGAGCAGTACGCCCAGGCGGATATCCCGGAGGCGGAGCGGACCGTGCTTCTGATCCGGGCCTCCGCCAGCTCCATCAAGGCCAAGGGGAGCAGCGGGACCATCCTGGGGGAGATGCTGGCGGACATGGGCTGCGTCAACATCGCGGACAGCGACGGCGCCCTGCTGGAAAATCTCAGCGTGGAGGCGGTGATCCGTGCGCAGCCCTACCGCGTGTTTGTGGTCGCCATGGGGGACACCGACGCGGCCGCGGAGGCGCTGGAGAGCATGATCCGGGAAAATCCCGCGTGGAGCTCCCTGGAGGCGATACAGGAGGGCAGAATGTATGTCATGGACAAGGCCCTCTTCAACCTGAAACCCAACGCCCGCTGGGGCGAGGCCTATCAGAAGCTGTATGAGACGCTTACGGAAGAATAAGAGGATCGGGTATCTGTACGCCGCCGCCGTCGGGATGCTCCTGCTCTCCGCGGTGACGGGCATCCTGCTGGGCGCGGCCGGGTTCACCGCCGCCGAGCTGATGCGCGCCCTGGGGCCCCTGGGCGCGGACAGCCCGGAGGCGATGATCCTGCGGTATGCCCGGCTGCCCCGGGTGGCGGCGGGCCTGCTGTGCGGCGCGGCTCTGTCGGTGTCCGGCGTGGTGATCCAGGGGGTGCTGGCCAACCGGCTGGCCTCCCCCAGCGTCATCGGCGTCAACGCGGGCGCCGGGCTGGCGGTGACGCTGTGCTCCGCCCTGGGAGTGGTGGGCGGCTGGCGGCTGTCCCTGGCCGCGTTCCTGGGGGCCTTCGCGGCGGTGATGGCCGTCAGCCTGGGCGCGAAAAAATGGGGCGCCTCCCGGGGCACCGTCATCCTGATGGGCGTGGCCATGAACAGCCTCCTGGGGGCCTTCTCCGACGCGGTGACCATCCTCTCGCCGGACATCAGCATCATGCGCAGCGACTTCCGCATCGGGGATTTTTCCGCCGCCACCTACACCAAGCTGGTCCCCGCGGCGGTGGTGATCCTGACAGCGCTTCTGGTGCTGCTCACCCTGGCCAACGAGCTGGATGTGCTGGCGCTGGGGGACGACAGCGCCAGGGGGCTGGGCCTGAATACCGGCGCGGCGCGGACGCTGTTCCTGCTGCTGGCGGCGGCCCTGGCCGGGGCGGCGGTCAGCGTGGCGGGGCTGCTGTCCTTTGTGGGCCTGCTGGTGCCCCACGCCGTCCGCCGGATCGCCACCGGCGAGGCGCGGCATCTGATCCCCCTCAGCGCCCTCTTCGGCGCGGGATTCGTGACCCTGTGCGACACGCTGTCCAGGGTCATCCTCGCGCCCTACGAGCTGCCGGTGGGGATCATCATGGCGTTCCTGGGCGCGCCGTTCTTCCTGTTCATCCTCATTAAGGGGAAAGGGGGACACGGCCGTGCTTGAGGTAAAGAACTTACGGGGCGGGTACTCCGGGAGGGAGGTCCTCCACGGCGTATCGCTGGAGGCCCGGGCCGGTGAGATCACGGCCATCCTGGGGCCCAACGGCTGCGGAAAATCCACGTTGCTGAAGTCGCTCTGCGGCATCGTGCCCGCTGCGTCCGGCCAGGTCCTCCTGGATGGACAGGATCTGCTGGCCCTCCCTCAAAAACAGATCGCGCAAAAGGCGGCCTACCTGGCGCAGAGCCGGCAGGTGCCGGATATCACCGTGGGCCGCCTGGTCCTCCATGGGCGGTTCCCCTACCTGAGCTACCCCCGCCGGTACCGGGAGGAGGACCGCCGGATCGCTAGGGATGTGATGGAGGAACTGGATATCCTGGACCTGGCGGAGACGCCCCTGCCCCGGCTCTCCGGCGGCCAGCAGCAGAAAGCCTACATCGCCATGGCGCTGGCCCAGGACACGGACGTGATCCTCCTGGACGAGCCCACCACATATCTGGACGTGTCCTATCAGCTCCAATTCCTGCGGCAGGCCAGGGAGCTTTCGGGTTCCGGGAAGCACGTCCTCATGGTGGTCCACGACCTCTCCCACGCCCTTGAGACGGCGGACCGGGCGGTGCTGATGCGGGACGGGACCGTGGCGATCCAGGGGACGCCGGAAGAGGAGTATGCCTCCGGCGCGCTGGAGGACGTGTTCGGCGTCAGGGTCGTCCGGGTACAGGCCGGCGGGCAGTGGCATTACTTCACTATGGAGAAGTAACGCAAAAGCCGTATCCGCGGGCATCCGCGCCGCCCGGGACTTTTTCCTGCTTTCCGCCGGGTTTGTTTTGACAACCGGGCTGGTTTCGTCTATAATATGGCAAGAAACCATGGAAAGGGATCTGATACCATGAACGAGATCATCCTGCTGAAGCTGGGCGAGGTGGTGTTGAAGGGCCTGAACCGCCGCAGCTTCGAGGACAAGCTGCTGAGCAACCTCCGCCGCCGTCTCCAGCACTGCGGCAGCTTCACCGTCCACTCCAAGCAGAGCACCATCTATGTGGAGCCCCAGGGCGAGGACTGCGACATCGACGGGGCCTACGCCGTCTGCAAGCAGATCTTCGGCGTCATCGCCGTCACCCGGGCCCGGCCCTGCGCCAAGGACAAGGACGACATTTTCCGCTGCGCCAAGCTCTACCTGGACAGCCAGCTCCGGGCCGCCCGGACCTTCAAGGTGGAGACCAAGCGGGCGGACAAGAAGTTCCCCATGACCAGCATGGAGATCTCCGCCTACGTGGGCGGGGAACTGTGCGGGGCGTATCCCCACTTAAAGGTGGACGTCCACGAGCCGGAGCTGTGTGTATACGTGGAGGTCCGGGAGAAGGCGGCCTATGTCCATGGCCCCTCCGAGCCCGGCGCGGGTGGCCTGCCCATCGGCATGGGCGGCACGGCGGTGAGCCTGCTGTCCGGGGGCATCGACAGCCCGGTTTCCTCCTACATGATCGCCAAGCGGGGGGTCCAGCTGGAGCTGGTCCACTTCGTGAGCCCGCCCTACACCTCGCCCATGGCCCAGGAGAAGGTCGTTCAGCTGGCAAAGGAGCTGACCGCGTGGTGCGGGCGCATGACGCTGCACATCATCCCCTTCACCCACATCCAGGAGGAGATCCGCCGCTCCTGCCCGGAGGACCACTTCACCCTCATCATGCGGCGGTTCATGATGCGCCTGGCGGAGGCCGTCGCCCATCGGACGGGGGCCAAGGCCCTGGTCACTGGTGAGAGCCTTGGCCAGGTGGCCAGCCAGACCATGGACGCCCTGGTGGTATCCGATGACGCGTGTACGATCCCGGTCCTCCGGCCCGTGATCGGCATGGACAAAAAAGAGATCATTGCCGTGTCCCGGCAGATCGGCACGTTCGACACGTCGATCCTTCCATATGAAGACTGCTGCACAGTCTTCACGCCCCGGCACCCGAAGACGCATCCGGTACTCTCTGAGGTCAGAGAGTACGAGAGCGTGTTGGATATCGAGGGGCTGGTGAACGAGGCGCTGGAAAAAGTCGAGCGGATCGTGGTCAGGCAGTAGGGGGCCTCCGGCCCCCACCGGGCTTGATGCGCCCCCGGCGGGGTGCACCCCTGGGGTACTTTTCCCCCGTGGGAAAAGTACCCAAAAGCACGCTCAAGAAAACCGAGGTTTTCTTGAGAATCTTTCCTCATTATTTTTTTAGTTTTGCGCTCGCCCTGTGGTCTGTTTTTTCTAAACCGTGCCGGGTCCCGTGTATGGGATTCTGCGGCTACCCTAATATGTCCCCAAGGACAGTGAAGCGCTGGTGCAGGGGCGCATTGGGTGCGTTGGTCGTTTTGGTGGTTGACCAACTGCAGGTTGCTCCGTTCCACTACGCAACTGAAGAATTTCTGTATACGGTTTGGGTCGGACTGCGTTCTGCTCCGTTCCACTACGCACAGGACAGATTCCCGTATACGGACCCGACAAGCACCGTACTCTCAATTGCGTAGTGGAACGGAGCAACCTGCAGTCGGAATACGGCAAAAAAACAGCACCCCCGATGAATGCTTTCTCTGGGTCCTACCTAACACTAATCTGCCCTTAACGCCCTACCCACACGGAGGGGATTCTCAAGGGGGCCAAAGCCCCCTTGAGCAACTTTTTGGTTACTTTTTGTTTGCACAAAAAGTAACCCCGGGTGCCGGCAGGCACTTACATATAAAAATAAGGTTGGTGAGGGGGCGGAGCCCCCTACACCCCCCAAGGAGGAATCAGCGTATGACCGCCGAACTCAT
>CANQCS010000144.1 GCA_947589745.1 uncultured Oscillospiraceae bacterium | reverse complement strand
ATCATCATCTCCCCTTCTTCTCCCCTTTATTATACCTTATCTTCTTGTGCTTTGCAATTCTTATTTGGGATTAGTATAAAAGCCGCCTGCCTGGAAGGGCAGACGGCTTTTGGCCAGGGAGCATGATCAGGGATCGCCATGAATGACCGCCGCCGTCGTGCCCAGCCATGGACACTGATATAAGGGCCGGAGCGGATCACTCCGGCCCTGCCCGCTTATTCCGTTCCCCCGATGGCCATGATGAACTGCAATACCTCCTTGGGAGGGTCCTTCGCATAGATCAGGCCGTAGGGCATGGTATACTTCCAGTCCACCGGGATCGTGACGATCAGGGGGTGGACCCCGGCCCAGCACCTGGCGGAGAGGATCAGATCTTGGGAGGCAGCTACCTGGTTGAAGGTGCTGATGTCGTAGTATCCCACCTCGATAGTGCGGATGTTCCTCTCCGGCTCTTTCAGCAGCGCCCGGAGCTCATCGTTGTAGTCGTCCCGGTTCAGCAGGATCACCGTCTCACCGGAGAGGTCGTCGAGAGTGAGACGCTCCTTTGCCGCCAGCGGATGGCTCCGGGAGCAGGCGATGCAGAAGGGCAGGTCCATCAGATGGAAGGAGCGCAGCCGTGTCCAGTCGAACAGGTCTGTGCTGTAAGGACAGGCCAGCACGTCGTATTTTGTCCCCATCCCGTCCATGACCTCCTGGATGGAGGCCAGCGTATCCTCAAAAGGTACGATCTCCAGCCGGAAGTTGGGATACTTGCTGGCGGCCTTACTCCACTCCTCCAACAGAATGGAGGCTGGATTCATCTGGGACACGCCCACATGGACGACAAACTTCTGGGGCCGCTCCAGTTCACGGGCCCGGCGGAGGACGCCATCCGCGTGCCGGATCATCTTCTTGGCCTCGCCGTAGATCAGTTTCCCGGCTTCAGTGAGGACCAGCCCCTGGGTGCTGCGGGCAAACAGCTTGACTCCAAGGTCAGCCTCCAGCAGATTGATCTGCTTGGTGACGGCGTTGGCGGAGATATACAGCCTCTCCGACGCCTTCAAAAAGCTGCCGCTGTCGGCCACTTGCAGAAATGTGAGCAGATGCCGGTCGTACATGGTCGCTCCTCCGTTCCAACCTTTTGGTTGGAACTATAATAACTTTTTTCTCGTTCCATTGCAAGAGAAAATATGTTAACATTTGAAATACAAGAAAGGGGCGGTCCTTTTGAAAACACTGATCGCGTACTACTCCCGGGCGGGAGAGAATTTATCGGACGGGAACATCCGAACGCTGACCGTGGGCTATACGGAGATCGCGGCCCGCATCGTCCAACGGTATACCGGTGGTGACCTGTGTCCCATCCGACCGGTACGCCCTTATTCTGAAAACTTCTGTGAATGTATGAACCAGTCCAAGCAGGACCTGAGCCGGAATATACTCCCGCATTTGTCCGGTACGCCCATTGATCTGTCCGGATATGGCGTGATCTACCTGGGATATCCCAACTACTGGAACACGCTGCCCATGCCGGTAGTTGCATTTTTAGAGGCCCATGATCTCACCGGCAAGATCATCCGGCCTTTCTGCACGTATGAGATCAGCGGCTTTGGTCACAGCATCAGGGACCTGAAACGGCTGTGCCCCGGCGCTGAGATCCGGGAGGGGCTGGCGGTCCGTGGCGCACGGGTGGCGTCTGAGGAGGAGACCATTGCGGAGTGGGTATCTGCGGACCCGCTTCCATGGAATATAAGCACAAATGACTTGCGGATAAGGAGGAACGTATGAAAACGAAATTGAGAGCCCTTGGCGTCGTGCTGGCGCTGGCCCTTGCTGTCACAGCCTGCGCCAGTGCCCCCGCATCAGAGCAGAGACAGGCAAACGTATTCCCTGTGTCCACAGCGGCCACGATCACCGCAGCATCCGAAGATCCTTTTACCGACGTCCCGGCCGGGACCTGGTATACTGACGCTGTGTTGTGGTGCTGGGCCAACGGTGTGATGGATGGAACATCCTCCGTGACATTCTCTCCCAATGATACCATGAGCCGCGCCATGCTGGCCACCGTTCTCTACCGGGCGGCCGGGGGACCCGCGACCAGCGGCGGGACCGGCTTTACCGACGTGCCGGATGGCAGGTGGTACAGCGATGCCGCAGCCTGGGCCGCTGCAAACGGCTATATCAGCGGCTACGGAAACGGCATCTTCGGAACGAACGATCCCGTGACCCGGGAACAGGCGGTCACGATCCTCTGGCGGTATTCCGGCAGCCCGGCGGCCTCGGCAGAGGATTTTGCCGACGAGAGCAGCATCTCCACCTTTGCCCGGACAGCGGTGGACTGGGCCAGGAGCACCTCCGTCGTGGAGGGCAGCGGGGATCGATTCGATCCCCAGGGAGAACTCACCCGCGCCCAGGCCGCCGTCATCCTCCAGCGGTATCTGACCGGACAGGAGGGGGAAGCGCCCTCTGTACCGGAAACGCCCGCTATACCGGAAACGCCCTCTGAACCGGAAACACCTTCCATACCGAGCGAAGGCACAGAGGCTCCCAAAGTGTACTTTACCTCAGATATTTCCTCCGATGGTATGATGGCGGTCTATGAGGCCCTGGGCGTGACACTGGAGGGCGACAACATCGCCGTCAAGCTGTCCACCGGTGAACCCCCGGCCAGCAACTACCTGCGGCCAGAGCTTATCAAGGATGTGGTGGAGGCGGTGGACGGAACAATTGTGGAGTGCAACACCGCCTACGGCGGCAGCCGGTCCGAGACCGCCATGCACTACCAGGTGGCGGAGGACCACGGGTTCACCGACCTGGGGAAGGGCTTCGTCATCATGGACGAGGACGGCTCCATGGTCATCCCTGTGGAGGGCGGCCAGCGGCTCACCGAGAACTATGTGGGCGCTCACTTCGGGGACTTTGACGGGTTCCTGGTGCTGAGCCACTTCAAGGGCCACATGATCGCGGGCTACGGCGGCGCGCTGAAGAACATCTCCATCGGCATCGGCTCCCAGGAAGGCAAGAACCTGATCCACACGGCGGGCCGCAGCCACACCAGTTGGTTTGGCGGGGAGCAGGACGCTTTCCTGGAGTCCATGGCCGACGCCGGCAAGTCCGTGGTGGACTACCTGGACGGCAACATCCTGTTCATCAACGTGATGAACCGCCTGTCCATCGACTGCGACTGCAATGGGAACCCGGCGGAGCCGGACATCCATGACATCGGTATCCTGGCCTCCACCGACCCGGTGGCCCTGGATCAGGCGTGTCTGGACTTGATCTACCAGGCCGAGGGCAACGAGTCCTTTGTCCGCCGGGTAGAGGGCCAGCATGGCGTCCATGTGCTGGAGGCAGCCGAGGAGATCGGTCTGGGCAGCCGGACCTATGAGCTGGTAAACATCGACTAAGGGCGGCGGACTATGAGACGGATCATCACGATAAGCCTTTTCGCGGCGCTGTTTGTGCTCCTGAGTGGCTGTGGGACTGCCGCGCATCCTGACACACCCACAGAGGGACCGGGCAGTGTTTCCAATATGGAAACCGTCCTCCCTGCTGCCGGCGTGGAGGGAACGCTGGTGCCCCAGAGCATCGAGGAGATCCCCGAGATGTATTTTTCCCCTGCCCAGCGGCAGGGGAGTCTGACGGACCTGTACTACGATACCTGGGAGTCCTTCTCCTATGAGGAACACAGCCAGCCGCTGCAAAAGCACGCCGTGGTCTATCTGCCCTACGGATACGACGAGAGCCGGCAGTACAACATCTTCTACCTCATGCACGGCGGCTGGGGGAATGAGACGACCACTCTGGGAACTCCGGAGAGCCCGTCCATTTTCAAGAACGTCATCGACAACGCCCTCGCCAACGGGGACATGCAGCCCCTCATCATCGTCTGTCCCACCTACAATAACACCTCTCCGGAGGACAGCGCCAGCTTCTCCCTGGCGTTGCAGCTCAACCAGAACTACCACCATGAGCTGGTGAACGACCTGATGCCGGCGGTAGAGAGCCGGTACAGCACCTACGCGGAGGACACCTCCCCGGAGGGGCTGGCCGCCTCCCGGGACCACCGGGGCTTCGGCGGGTTCTCCATGGGCAGCGTGGCCACCTGGCGGACCTTCCAGAACTGTCTGGACTACTTCCGCTATTTCCTGCCCATGAGCTGCGGTACCTCGCTGGACGATGAAACCATCTTCGCCGCGGCGGAGGACCGGGACCCCGGCAGCTATTTCGTCTGGGTCATGACCGGGACGGAGGACTTCGCCTACGGCTATGACAACAGCCGTGTGGAAAGGATGCGGGATACCTACTATTTCTCCGAAGAGGAGAACTTCGCCTACCGGGTGAAGGAGGGCTATGACCACGGCGGCATGGCCTCTATGGAGTACACCTATAATGGTCTTTGCTGGTTCTGGAGCGGGGAAAAGGAGGCGGAGCCGGTGGCGCCCTACACAGTGGACACAAAAATTTCCGACGTGACCGCCGACCCCGTGTTCGGGGACTACGGCAGGCTGATCTTCCCTGTGGACCAGGGGTATTTCGGCGGGGACACTCTGGGAGATCTCTCCCTGACGTGGTACAATCACATCGACCCGGACAAGACCGTGGAGATCTGCAACTACCTCCACGACCGCGCGGCAGCGGGCGAGACTGTTTTTTACGACATCTACACCGAGGAGGAGAAGGCCGCCGACCCGGACAAGGCTGACACGGGGCTGTTCTTCTTCAAGGGCGACCCCGGGGCGAAATTTGCCGTCTGCAATGCCGGCGGCGGCTTCGCCTACGTGGGGGCCATGCATGACAGCTTTCCCCACGCGCTGGAGCTGTCCAAAATGGGCTACAACGCCTTCGCCCTCATCTACCGCCCCGGCTGGGACACCGCCTGCGAGGACCTGGCCCGAGCGATTAGCTTTATCTTCGCTCACGGGTCGGAGCTGGAGGTGGACACGGACTGCTACTCCCTCTGGGGCGGCAGCGCCGGGGGACGGATGGCGGCGTATCTGGGCACCTACGGCCCGGCGTACTTCGGCGGGGACGACCTGCCCCGGCCAGGGACCTGCGTGATCCAGTACACCGGCCACAGTGAGTACAGCCCGGACGACCCACCCACCTATTCCTGTGTGGGCACGGCGGACGGCATCGCCAACTGGCGGACCATGGAGGCCCGGCTGAACGCCATGTCCGCCCTGGGCATCCCCACCGAGTTCCACACCTACCAGGGCCTTCCCCACGGCTTCGGTCTAGGGACCGGGACCGCGGCGGAGGGGTGGATCCGAGACGCGGTTGAATTTTGGGAAAAACAGATGTAAGATAGAGCCAAACACACAGAAAGTGGAGCCGCGGCCATGTTTTTTGTATTGATGATCGCCGTAATACTCTTATCTCTTGCAGGGCTTGTGTATCTGCTAACGAGATCTCGAAAATTTGCATCTATCAAGCGCTTGTCCAAGAAAAGGCCGTGGCTGAGGTGGGGGATCCCGTTGGCGGCGCTGGCGGTCATCGTTGCCTTCGGATGGCTTGACTTTCTGGACACGGCCATCGTGGTCCTGCATCTGACGCTTTTCTGGGCTCTCTCGGAGCTCCTGGGGGGCATTCTCCAAAAGCTGACCGGCAAACGGCCCCGGTTTTACTGGCAGGGGGGCCTGGCGCTCCTTGTGACTGTGGTATATCTGGGGACAGGAGCTTTTCTCAACTACCACGTCTTTGAGACGCACTATGAGCTGACGACGCAAAAGGAGCTTGGACGAGACCGCCTGCGCGTGGCGCAGATATCCGACTCCCACATCGGGACCACCTTTGACGGAGAGGGCTTCGCGCGGCATCTGGAGCGCGTACAGGCCGCAGATCCCGACATTGTGGTCATCACCGGGGACTATGTGGACGACGACACCGCGCGGGCCGATATGGTCACCGCCTGCGCTGCGCTGGGAAGGCTCCAAACGACCTATGGCGTCTACTTCGTCTTCGGGAACCACGACAGGGGTTATTTTGGGACCCGCGATTTCACCGGGGAGGATCTGAAAGCAGAGCTTCAGCGCAATGGGGTGCGGGTTTTGGAGGACGAGACGGTGGAGATCGGAGAACACATTCTCCTGATAGGCCGGAGGGACCGGCAGGACCTGGGCCGTGTGGAGGCAACCGAGCTTACGCAGGGCGTGGACACATCAAAATACATCATCATGCTGGACCATGAGCCCAACGACTTTGACGCGGAGGCCGGGGCGAAAACGGACCTGGTGCTGTGCGGCCACACCCACGGCGGGCAGATGTTCCCCCTGGCCCCCATCGGGGTGGCCATCGGAGCCAACGACCTGTCTTACGGGCTGGAAACACGGGGCGGTACATCCTTCATCGTGAGCTCCGGCATCTCCTGTTGGGCGGTAAAGTTCAAGACCGGGACATACTCGGAGTTCGTAGTTGTTGACATTCTGGAGAGATGAGCGGCCTATTTCGGCGGGGAAAGGGCACAACCGCCGGGGGCTGGATCGACGATGCCGTTTCCTTTTGGGAAGCGCAAATGGAAAAGGAGGACACACCATGAAAAAACTGACCGCAATGGTTTTGAGCCTGATGCTCCTGCTGACCCTGGCCGCCTGCGGTATGGGGGCCAACATCACGCCCCAGGAGGATGCGCCGGTGGTGACGCCGCCGCCTGCGGAGGATACGGACGGCACGGCAGCCTCCCCCAACGGAGAGGAAGCGGGGACGCCTGTTGTCTACTTCACCTCTGACATTTCCGCCGAAGGGATGCTGAGAGCATACGAAGCCCTGGGTTGGACGCCCACGGGCAGCGTGGCGGTGAAGCTGTCCACCGGCGAGCCCCCGGCCAGTAACTATCTGAGGCCCGAGCTCATCAAGGATGTGGTGGAGACAGTGGATGGCACCATCGTGGAGTGCAACACTGCCTACGGCGGCAGCCGGTCCGAGACCGCTATGCACCGGCAGGTGGCAGAGGACCACGGGTTCACGGAGATCGCGGACGTAGACATTTTGGACGAGGAGGGCTCGGTGCAGCTCCCCGTGGAGGGCGGCAGCCAGCTGGAGACCAACTATGTGGGCTCCCACTTCACCAACTACGACTCCTATGTGGTCCTGTCCCACTTTAAAGGCCACGCCATGGCGGGCTTCGGCGGGGCTATCAAGAACATCTCCATCGGCCTGGGCTCCCAGGAGGGCAAGTGCCTCATCCACACCGGCGGAAAGAGCCACACCTC
>CANQCS010000143.1 GCA_947589745.1 uncultured Oscillospiraceae bacterium | reverse complement strand
TGCTCCCGGCCGCAGAGAGCACAGATAAAGGTTTCAGACATGTGGATGTCCTCCAGAAAATTAAGATAGCCCGGAGCCAAGTGCTCCGGGCTTCATGGTAATAATATATCATTCAAAAAATGGACTATGACGGTATGACGTCTTGCGTCCACTGGTTTCTCCGTTACTATGTTCCATCCTCACCATTCCCTGTGTAACAGATCCAGGCCCCCTGAAAAGCTCAGGGGGCCCTTCGATCTGTCAGGCAGCCCAACGGGACGAGATGTGCGAGGTCAGAATGGAGATCAGCCGCGAGGGAGCCGGCTTTTCAGAGAGGGGCTGGCCAGCCAGATCCTCCAGCCGTTCCCGGTTTGTCCTCCAGATCTCATCCGTGATGGTACGGATATTCCGCTCTACGTTTTTCCACTGGGTCCCGTAATACTTCGCCACGTCCGGGTACAGCCACTTGGTGACCAGCAGCAGCCGGTCCGGCTGCTGGCATGCCAGGTACACGGCATAGGAGCAGTAGAAAAATCCCGTATAGTTTCCGGTGATGCCCAACCAGTACAGGAGATCATAGATCTCCGTAAAAATGCGATCCTCCTCCAGAAAGAACATATCCTTTCACCTCGATGATGTGCGTAGTTTATTAAGATGTGTTGCCAGATAGGTCAGCCACGGACCAGATAGGTCAGCCACGGATCGGTGGCGGCCTCGTGCTTCGGGGCCCTGATGGGGCCTGCACCGGAGGTCCATAGTAACGTTTGGCCGTTTTCATACGCTCACCTCCCCGTCCGGCCAGAGTAACGGAAGAGATGGCGCTCCTGCGATGGGAAAGACCTGAAATGACGCAAAATACCCCCGTCAGTTCGACGGGGGTATCTGTTATCCGGGGCTTCACGGAATACGGAGCGGCAGCCGCTTCAACAAGGGAAGGCAGCATGAGTCGTATGATCCTCTCAGTATGTAAGCCGGTTATTTACTTCTGCTGTAGTATTCTTCGCTGCTGAGTTGGATCACTTTCTCGATCCACTCAAGGAACGGCTCCGGCTTGTCCCGGAGAAGCGTCTCGATATTGGTCAGGCGCAGGCCGCTGTTGTCCTCATAGATCAGGTGGTTCACAGTGATCCCCAGCGCGTCGGCCAGGTCCTGCAGGATGAACATGCTGACACCCTTCTTCCCGCGCTCGATGTTGGCGCAGAAGGACGTGCTGATGCCGGCCCTTTCTGCCAGTTCCTCCTGAGTCATCCCGCGGGCGTTCCGGTAGGCGCGGAGGTTGTTTCCGACGATCTGCATGAGTTCCACGTGTTTCATGGCGCACCTCTCTTCCGATAGAATGATTATATTTTCTATAGGAAAGAGATGGAATAGACCGATGGTAATGAAATATATTTCTGTCAGAAAATGAAAAATGCTGGTAGAATGAAGGGACTACGTGAAAAGGAGGAGCGGCCATGAGTAATCGGATCACAGGAGCCCAGGTGGAGGCATATGCGGGACATCTGAGGAAAGAGGAACGCAGCGAGAGCACCATTGAGAAGTATCTGAGGGATATCCGGAGATTCCTTGCCTGGCTGGGAGGCCGGGGAGTGAGCAAGGAGACGGTGCATGGGTGGAAGGAAAGTCTGCTGGAGGAGAGCTACGCACCGGTGACGATCAACTCCATGCTGTCGGCGGTGAACGGCCTGCTGCGTTTCCTGGGCTGGGAGGAGTGCCGGGTGAAGTTCCTGCGGATCCAGCGGCGGGTGTTTCGGGACGGGTCGAAGGATCTGACGAAGGAGGAGTACAGCAGGCTGCTGGAGGCGGCGGAGCGGAAGGGGAGACCGCGGCTGCGGCTGCTGATGGAGACCATCTGCGCCACGGGGATACGGGTATCCGAGGTGCGGTACATCACGGTGGAGGCGGTGGAGGCCAGGAGGGCGGATATCTCATTGAAAGGGAAGATCCGGACGATCCTGATCCCGGGGAAGCTGTGCCGGAAGCTGCTGCAATATGCGAGACAGCAAAAAATTGCCTCCGGTGAGATCTTTCTCACCAGAGGCGGGAGTAGCCTGTCCAGGCGGCAGATATGGGCGGAGATGAAGTCGATATGCAAGGAAGCGGGAGTGGAGGCGTCGAAGGTGTTCCCTCATAACCTGCGGCATCTGTTTGCGACGACCTTCTATAGGGTCCACAAAGATATCGTGAAGTTGGCAGATGTGCTTGGGCACAGCAGTGTGAACACCACGCGGATCTATCTGGTCACGACCGGGGATGAGTATGCCAGGCAGCTGGACCGGCTGGGGTTGGTCATATGAATATCAACAGAATGTCAATGTTGTTCTAAGAAATTTCAAAAACGGAGGAAAGTCTACGCAGATAAAAATTATAGCACAAAGAGCCTTTCTATACAACCCCTAATTCTGCACATTTAGACACGGAAATAAGGACTGCATTACCGTTGTTTTTGCAGCCCTGTTTTTTCGTGCCTTTTTTATTTTCCGCACTGTGGAATTTCGACCAGCCATGTCTACAAGACGCCAATTCTGATTATGTCTCTGTATCAAATTGACATTCTGTATACAAGAGAAAGGCTGGAATGCCGATGCGGCGTCCCGAGAAAGCGGATGCCGGGTGGCATTAATCCGGGCGGGCATAGAAGCATTTCTTTCAGACTGCCGGGTAGCCGGCTACCCAGCCGGAACGTTGGAGCGCTGCTGACCGGCGTGGATATGCGGACATCTATGGTTTAAAAGAGGTCAAGCTAATAAGCTCCGAGACACCCTGGCGTTCGGCTCGTCCTATCTGCGATGGGCTGAGACTTTTGACGTGGCATTTTGCCTGGCACGGAGCTGCTCATCCCGGATAAAGCGACATATTTTTATACCGTGAGAAAGAATTGGATCATATGAAAAAACGCACTCAGCCGATGGCCGAGATATCCATCAATATCACAAAAACGCTGACAGTTGCTGCCATAGCCTACATCATTCTGGTTTTCCTCTTTTATTGGTTGGCTGGGGATCAACTCCATTTCCGGCAGTCCAGAGGCAATATTGCCATGGAGGCGGCGGAGGCCGGAACAGTAGAGCTGGTACAGGGGACTGTTGTCGAGCAGTCTTTTTCTGCCAAGATCCAGCGGCTCCAATCGGTAAGCGTACAGTGGGGGACTTATTACCGGCCCAACAGCGGGACGGTCTACATGGAGCTCTATAATCAACTGGACGGCTCTCTTATCATGAGCCAGAGCTTTGACGCGGCAATGATTTCAGAGGGCGGGCTGACGACCATGGCGGTGGAGACGCCGGTCGAGACCGTCTACGATGTTCCGCTGCTGCTTCGCCTCTGGTCAGATTCTCAGCCTGGCAGCGCGGTTTCACCGCTGATGTCTTTCTCCGCAACAGAGGAGAACTTTTCTCTGACCCTCAACGGCGCTCCCAGCGAGGGAGTCCTCTGCTTTTCGGCCTCCGGGGAAGATTATATCTGGACTGGCCTCCATTATTGGGAATTCGCCGCTGGTTTTGGCGCCCTGCTAGCGCTGGCCTGTGTGATGATTTGGGCCCGGTGGAAGAAGGGAAAGCACAGCTATGTGGTGAACGCACTCATAGCTGTCAAAAAGTATAAGTTCCTGATCCGTCAGTTGGTGTCCAGGGATTTCAAGACAAAGTATAAGCGCTCGGTGCTGGGAGTGTTCTGGAGTTTTCTGAACCCGCTGCTGATGATGAGTGTGCAGTATTTTGTTTTCTCCACCCTCTTTCGGAGCGATATCCCCAACTATTCGGTGTATCTGCTCATTGGAATCGTGTCGTTCAACTTCTTCTCCGAAGCCTGCGGCATGTCTCTTACGTCCATTTTGGGGAACGCCGGACTGATCACTAAGGTGTATGTGCCCAAGTATATCTATCCTCTGACCAGGGTCATGTCCTCGGTAGTCAACCTGAGTATTTCGCTCATTCCGCTGGTGATCGTCTCTCTGGTCACAGGAGTGCGGTTCCACCGGCCCGTGGTGTTGGCTCTGTTCTTCCTGCTTTGCTTGGTGGTGTTCAGCCTGGGGTTGGGCCTGCTGCTGTCGGCTTCCATGGTCTTCTTCCGGGACACCCAGTTTCTGTGGGGGGTGTTCAGTATGGCTTGGATGTATGCCACCCCCATCTTCTATCCGGAGACTATCCTACCGGACGAATTCAAGTTTATTTTGACCATAAATCCCCTGTACTACTTTCTGAAAAACACCCGTATGTGCATTTTGGATGGTTTGTCACCGGAACCAGTAGCTTATTTCCAGTGTGCGGTCATCACTTTGGTCATGTTACTGGTGGGGGCGTTGGTGTTCCGCAAGGCCCAGGACCGGTTCGTGCTGTATCTGTGAGGGACTGCTATGAGAAAAAAGGTGATAGAGGTCAACGACGTGACCATGCGTTTTCGGATGAACAACGACCGAATCATGTCGCTGAAGGAGTTTGTGACCACCGCTCTGCGGGGGAAGCTGGAGTACAACGAGTTCACCGCCCTGAGCCATGTCTCTTTTTCGGTAGAGAAAGGGGAAACTCTGGGATTGATTGGGCGCAACGGTGCGGGGAAGAGTACCTTGCTGAAGATGATCTCCGGCATTTTAAAGCCAACGGATGGCAGCATTGTGACTTATGGGAATATCGTACCCATGCTGGAACTTGGCAGTGGGTTCGATTTCGATTTGACGGGACGGGAGAACATCTTTCTAAATGGAGCCATTTTGGGCTATAGCGAAGAATACTTAAAAGAGAAATACGAAGAAATTCTGGATTTCTCGGAGCTAAAACAATTCATCGAAGTGCCGATACGCAACTATTCCTCCGGAATGCTGGCGCGGTTGGCGTTCTCAGTGGCAGCAATGGTGAAACCGGAGATATTGATTGTGGATGAGATCCTCTCCGTAGGCGATGCGGACTTCCAGGCAAAGAGCCGGGCCCGAATGATGGAACTGATGGGCGGCGGGACCACGGTGCTGTTCGTCTCCCACAACCTGGAGCAGATCCAGGAGATGTGCAACCGGGTTATCTGGCTGGAGCAAGGTCGCATTCGAATGGAGGGTGCGGCGGAAGAGGTGTGCGGAGCGTATGTGCTGTGAGCATGTTCCCGGTATCTCCGTCATCATGGGGACACGGTACAGAAGGCCGGACATCTCCTTGCTCCGACGGTCAGTGGAGTCGATCCTGGAGCAGACATACCAGGACTTTGAGTTTCTGATTTGTGACGACGGTTCCACTACCGCAGCGAAAGCCCTGCTGGAGCGAATCGTGTCGGAGGACAGACGTGTCCGGCTGGTCCGGGACCCAGGGTGCCTTGACTTGGCGAGCAAGCTCAATCTCTGCCTCGCCTATGCCAGGGGAAACTTTATTGCTAGGATGGACGACGATGACCGGTCGTGTCCGGATCGGCTGGAGAAGGAACTAGCATACTTAAAAGCAGATCAGGGTGCGGCGTTCGTCGGCTGCAATGTGGCTCTGATTCAGGAAGAAAAGAAAATTGGAGAGAGGCACTTGCCGGAGCGGCCCAAGGTGGAGGATTTTTATTTGACCCAGCCCTATATCCACCCCGCGCTGCTGTTCCGCAGAGAAGCGCTGGAAGCAGTCGGTGGGTACAGCGAGAGCAGGGACTGCGTCCTCTGCGAGGACTACGATCTGCTACTGCGGTTGTATCAAACGGGTTTTGCGGGCGCGAATCTCCGGGTGTGCCTGCTGGACTATACGGTCCCCTCGGACCCCAAAGGGGGAAGGAAAATGGGACACCGAATCAATGAAATGAAGACGCGGTATAGGCGGTTCAAGGAGCTGGGACGGCTGCCGGGAGCCCTGCCGTATGTGATAAAACCCATCGCGGTGGGGCTTGTGCCAGGGCCGCTGCTGGGGGCGGTCAAAAGGAAGTATACGCAGGAGAGGAACCGTGATAATGGAGATCGCGCAAAGGCTGGGGAATGAGTTCTCGGGTCCCTTGATTTTTGACTACATGTGGTGGACGCTGCGGGAGGCGCACAGACGCGGGATCAGTCGGCTGTACTTCCTTGCGCGGGACGGGTACACGCTGCGCAAGGTGGCGGAGCAACTCTGTAACAGGTTTGGACTGGAGATAGAGTGCCGATATCTATACTGCTCGCGAAAGGCGCTTCGGACGCCGAGCTGGTTTTTTATTGGGGATGAGGCGTATGAGCAGTTGTTTCTATGGGGCTATCATGTGACACTGAAGACACTTTTGAGCCGGGGTGGTCTTACAGGAGAGGAGCGAGCGGCGGTGTACCGGGAATGCGGCCTCAGGCCGGTAGACGAGGAGCGTCCTTTGGACCGGAGGGAATTTGACGGATACGCGGCGCAGATCAAAAAGAGTAGCACGTTTCGGCGTAGCATAGACAGACGGTCGAGGTCCGCATACGGCGACACGGTGGGTTATCTCAGGCAGGAGGGCCTCTTTGAGCAGGAAGTGGTAGCGGTGGTGGACAGCGGCTGGACAGGTTCTATGCAGCGCTCCCTGCGGCAGCTGCTGGAGTTTGCAGGCTACAGAGGGAAGATCGTGGGCTTTTATTTTGGGCTGTACGAATATCCGCGGTCGGCGGCGGACGGGGAATACGCAACATGGTATTTCAACGCCGGCGGCCGGGTGCGGGACAAAGTTCCGTTCTGCAACAACCTGTTCGAATGCCTCTTGGCTGCGCCTCACGGGATGACGGCGGGCTACCGAAAGACGGAGCAGGGATATGAGCCCGTATTGCTCCCCCCGCCGAGAGGGCAGGAGCTCAGGTGGATCGAGGAGCAGTCAGATGTTGTCTGCCGGTGGTGCTCAGAGCACGGGGAACAGATAGCCTTCGACAGCTTCGATGCCGCGGCCCGGCACAGGGACGCCGTCTGCCGGATCAAGCGATATATGTCCAGACCGACCCGTGAGGAGGCAGCGTACTACGGGAGTTTCCAGTTCTGCGACGATATCACAGAGGCCTACCGGATGGCGCTGGCCAGTGAGGAGCAGAGAACGCTTCTGAGAGAATACTCTTTCCTGCGGCGGATCCTGCGAAAGCTGACAAAGCGGTCTCTGGGAGGACGGAAAGCGGAGCTATTCTGGCCGTATGGGACGATAGCATTTTTAAACGGCAAAAAACGGGAATGGTACCGACTTAATGTCATTACATGGGAACTGCTAAAGCAGATAATCAGATTGCGGTAAACGTTATAGAATAGGGTGGAAAACTAGTGTGAAAGACTATCAGATTTTAGCACTACCTGAAAAGGGCACAACAAACTGGCCCTGCAAACAAGAAGTTTTCA
>CANQCS010000142.1 GCA_947589745.1 uncultured Oscillospiraceae bacterium | reverse complement strand
AACGCCACCACCGACTTCGAGTTCGCCTTCCCCTTCACCGACTGGGGCGAGCTGTGGGGCGTGGCCAGCCGGACCAATTTCGACCTGACCGCTCACCAGAACACCTCCGGCAAGGATATGACCTATTACGATCAGGATAAGAACGAGCACTATATCCCCTTCGTGATCGAGCCCTCCCTGGGCGCGGACCGCGTGGTCCTGGCTTTCCTCTGCGACGCCTACGACGAGGAGGTCGTTGGCCAGGACAAGAAGGGCAACGACGACATCCGCGTGGTCCTGCACCTCCACCCGGCCCTGGTCCCCTTCAAGTGCGCCGTCCTGCCCCTCAGCAAGAAATTGGCAGACAAGGGCCGCGAGGTCCAGGCGCAGCTGTCCAAGTACTTCATGGTGGACTACGACGACGCCGGTTCCATCGGCAAGCGCTACCGCCGCCAGGACGAGGTGGGCACCCCCTACTGCATCACCGTGGACTTCGACACCGTGGGCGACGCTGACAAGGCCGGTGACGACGCCGTCACCATCCGCGACCGCGACACCATGGAGCAGGTCCGCGTCCCCATCAGCCAGCTCAAGACCTGGCTGGACGAGAAGCTGGCTTACTGATACTTTCCCATACGTTTATCGCCTGTTTCCAGGAGGCCCCGAAAGGGGCCTCCTATTTTTATGTTGACAAATGTAAAATAAACAAGTATAATGCACCTATCTACTATTTTACAGATGTAGAATATCCGCCTATACCGGCAAATTTTCCTCCCCCAGTATAAAAACCTGATTTTTCCAGAACAATTTAGATACGCTCCGTTGCAAGGCGCCGCAGGCTCCCTAACCAAGGTTCCCAGAAAGAGGTCCAGACCATGAGAAGAGGTCCCCGCCCGCATACCCTCCGCCATATCGCTTGGCTGATGTCAGTCCTGCTCTGTGCCGTCTCCTGTGGCGCTCCTCCCTTGGCGGACGAGCCTCTGACGGTCACCAATACTGCGGACGGCGGCGTACTTCTGACCAACAACGCCGACGGCTATACCATCGCCCTGCCCGTCGGGGCAGAGGTAGATGCCAGCCTCGGCGCGATCCGCACCGCTGTCTCCTGGGAGGGCGTTCGCCTGTACCTCTACGCCCAGGACACCACCCTCGTCCTCGGCCAGCTCCGGTATATCAACTATTCCAACACCTTCCTGGATGAGTCCCGGGGCGTGACTCTTGTTGAGAGCACCCAGCGGGAGCTGGGCGGCTGCGAGGCCGTCTGCCGCCGCTGGACCCGTCGGGCCCTGTCCCGCGTCGAGAACGACCTGCCCAACTACGCCTGCTTTGACGTGAAGTATAAGCTGGGCAGGGTGTACACCCTCTACTTCAAATACGCGGATACCGTCAGTTACGAGGACGATATCTTCCCCGTGGCGGAGAGTTTCCGCGTAAAACCGGTCACCGCCGAACCACCCCCGGAGCCCCGCCTGGGAACCACCCCCGGCCCCGCCCTGGACCGTGACACCCAGGCCGCTTTTGACGCGCTTTTCTCCGACAACGCCCCGCTGACCTGGGGCCTTTTTACCCCCGATATCCTCCAGCGGGACCAGGTGGACCAGATCGAGCGGGCGGTGGACTACAAGTTTCCCATCTATCTGCTCTACAGTAGCTTCCAAACCACCTCCGACGGTTATCCCATGCTCCTGGAACACCGGCTCTGCGACCTGCTGGACACCGTCTGCCCGGAGGGCAAGATCCCGGAGCTGACCCTCCAGACCGAGCCCCAGGCCGAGGGCCTGATGATCTACGACGTCCTGGATGGCGTCTACGACCAGTTTCTCCACCGCTACGCCGCGGATGTGGCCGCCTATGGCCGCCCGGTCCTGTTCCGCCTGGGCAACGAGATGAACGGCGACTGGTGCTGCTACAGCGCCTTCCACACCTGCCGGGATGCGGACATCTTTGTGGAGTTCTACCGCTATATCTTCTCCATCTTCCAGCAGGAGGGAGCAAACAACTGCATCTGGGTCTTCAACCCCAACCACCAGTCCTTCCCCGATTTCAAGTGGAACCACGAGCTCCTGTACTACCCCGGCGACGCCTGCGTGAACGTGGTGGGCCTCACCGCCTACAACACCGGCACCTACTACGACACCGAGACCTGGAGCACCTTCGACGAGCTGTACCGGGACCTGTACGACGCCTATGTCCTCCGATACGCCCAGCCCCTGATGATCACCGAGTTCGCCAGCAGCAGCGTGGGCGGCGACAAGCCCGCCTGGATCGCCGGCATGTTCGCCTCTCTGCCTGACTACCCGGCCATCAAGGCGGCGGTGTGGTGGAGCGGCGTGGACTACGACTGGACGGACCCGGACGACCCCGTGATCTCCCGCCCCTATCTGCTGGACGAGACGGCGGAGACCCTGGAGGCTTTCCGCTGCGGCCTGTCCGGCATCCCCTGATCCCGAAAAAAGCCGCCCATATCGTTCCTTAAATTTTGCTTAAGCCTCTATTTTTTCCGCGTTTCCTGTGGTATGATAGGTACCACAGCAATTTTCCCCAGACATATCAAAAGGGAGCCTATATACCATGAGAGCTATTCTGGACAGTGTCTTTCTCTTCCGCCAGACGCCCGGAGAGAAAAACCGCGCGATCTTCTGGATATGGAACATCGGATGTATGGTCCTGTCCGCTACCGCCATCACCTTCATGACCCTGTTGCTGGCCTTTGGCGAGTATTCCTATGACATCTTCTTCGGCTACTTCCAGTCCTCCGTGACGCTGCTTCTGAACTTCCTCCCGGTGTTCCTCCTGCTGATGCTGCTGTACCTGGCCACCTCCCGGGCCTGGCTCTCCTACGGCATCACCGCCCTCTTGGCGGTGGGCGGGGCCATCGGCAACTACTACAAGCTCAAATTCCGGGACGACCCCTTTCTGGTGGCCGACCTCCCCAACATCGGCACAGCGGCCAACGTGGCCGGAGGCTACGACCTGACCCCGGGCAAGCGGATCCTCCTCTGCGCGGCGGGCGTCCTGCTGGGAACGCTATTCCTATTCCTCTTTGTGCGGGGACGGCTGCCCCGCCGGGCGCGCCTGGCCGGGACAGCTGCCGCCGTCCTCGGCCTCTGCCTCGCCTTCCACTTCACCCAGGACGACCAGATTTTTGCGGACGCCTACGTCGATCCCGGTGTGGGCGGCTGGACCCCCACCCAGCAGTATATCCGCCGCGGCTTCGTCTATCCCTTTCTGCACAGCGCCGTAGAAGCTGTGGACAAAAAGCCGGAGGGCTACAACAAGGCCCAGGCCAAGGCCATCCTGGACGCCTATTCCGACGCCGGCATCCCGGAGGACAAAAGGGTCAACCTGATCGGCATTCAGCTGGAGGCCTTTGCCGACCTGAGCAAGCTGAACGCCCCCGGCATCAGCGAGGACGTCTATTCTACCTATCACCGCATCGAGGCGGAGAGCATCCACGGCATCCTGGTGACCAACTCCTTTGCCGCCGGCACCCAGAACACGGAGCGTTGCTTCCTCATGGGCCTGACCCGGCTGGCCAACTTCCGAAAGAACACCAACTCCTACATCTGGTATCTCCGCTCCCAGGGCTACCGCACCACCGGCAGCCACCCCGCAGCGGCCTCCAACTACAACCGCCAGAATATCAACCGCTGGCTGGGCATGGACGAGTACTATTTCCAGGAGGACCACTACGCCTCCCTGTCCGGCGGCGGCGTGGTCACCTACGACCCAATCTTTCTCCCCGAGCTGCTGCGCCTCTACCAAGAGGACGCGGCCAGCGGCCAGCCGGTCTTCTCCTTCAATGTCACCTACCAGGGCCACGGCCCCTACCCGACGGATTACTTCACCTATGAGGCGAACAGCTGGGACGTCCCCGGCCGCAGTGAGGAGGCGTGGCACATCCTGAACAACTACCTGGGCTCCGTCCGGGAGACCTCCCAGTACCTCTGGGACATGCTGGAGGCCCTCCGGGACGACCCCACGCCGGTGGTGGTGGTGCTCTACGGCGACCACAAGCCCTGGCTGGGCGACAGCAACAGCGTCTACACCGAGCTGGGCATCGACCTGGACACCTCCACGCCGGAGGGGTTCCTGAACTACTACAGCACCGAGTACGTGATCTGGGCCAACGACGCCGCCAAAAATCTGACCGGCTGTTCCTTCAGCGGGGAAGGGGAGACCATCAGCGCCACCTTCCTGATGAACAAGGTGTTCTCCCTCCTGGGCTGGCAGGGCAGCGCCTACATGCAGTACACCACCGATGTGATGGACTGTCTCCCGGTGGTCGGCGGCATGGGCTACTACCTCCTGGACGGCCAGGTCCTGACCCGGGATGTCCTCCCAACAGAGCTGCTAGAGCTAGCAAAGCAATTCCAACGAGTAGAATATTACTATCGAAATAACTTTCTGTACTAAAGAGCGGCCCCTGCCAGTGGTTTGGCAGGGGCCATCTCTATCATACCGGCAGGGGAGGGGAGAGGCTCACGCCTCCTCCTCTTTTTCCGTCACAGCGATATGCAGCTCGTCCAGCTGCTTCTGGGTGACCTCGCCGGGCGCGCCCATCATCACATCCTGAGCGTTCTTGTTCATGGGGAAGGGGATCACTTCCCGGATGGTCTCCGCGCCGCAGAGCAGCATGACCATGCGGTCCACGCCTGGGGCGATCCCGGCGTGAGGCGGCGCACCGTAGCAGAAGGCGTTGTACATAGCGGGGAACTTGCTCTTCACGTCGTCCTCGCCCAGCCGCACCAGATGGAATGCCTTCACCATGATCTCCGGGTCGTGGTTCCGCACCGCGCCGGAGCTGAGCTCCACGCCGTTGCACACCAGGTCGTACTGGAAGGCCGTGATGGTCAGGGGGTCGATCTCCCCGGCGATGGCCTTGTCCAGGACCTCCGCGCCGCCGTTGGGCATGGAGAACGGGTTGTGGCAGAACTCCAGCTCACCGCTCTCCTCGCCGATCTCATACATGGGGAAGTCCACGATCCAGCAGAACTCGTACCGCTCCTTGTCCATGTGGCCGGGGCACATGGCGCCCAGCTTGTTGCGGAGCACACCGGCGGTCTTCTGGGCCGCGCCTTTCTTCCCGGCGGTCAAACCCACGAAGCAGTTGGGGGTCAGCCCCAGGGCCTCCACGACCTTCTCCTTCACCGGCTGCACGAACTTGGCGATGCCGCCCACGACCTCGCCCTTGTCGTCCAGGCGGAACCAGTAGGGCTTCTGCCCGGCCTGGACCTCCACGTCGGCGCACAGCTTGTCGATCTGCTTCCGGGGCGCGGCGAAGCCGCTGACCACGATAGCCTTGACCGTGTTCCCCTCAAAGGGCCCGAACCCGATGCCGCCCAGCAGCTCGGACACGTCCTGCACCTTCAGATCGATGCGCAGATCGGGCTTATCGGAGCCGTAGGTCTCCATCGCCTCTGTAAAGGGGATACGCTTGAAAGGCGCTGAAGACGCGACATTATACGTGCCGAACTTGGCGAAAATAGGCGGCAGCACGTCCTCCAGCACCGCGAACACGTCCTCCTGGGTGGCGAAGCTCATCTCCATGTCCAGCTGATAGAACTCGCCGGGGGACCGGTCGCCGCGGGCGTCCTCATCCCGGAAACAGGGTGCGATCTGGAAGTAGCGGTCGAAGCCGGAGGTCATGAGCAGCTGCTTGAACTGCTGGGGTGCCTGGGGCAGGGCGTAGAACTTCCCGGGATGCTTCCGGGCGGGCACCAGGTAGTCCCGGGCGCCCTCCGGGCTGGAGGCCGTCAGGATAGGCGTGGTGATCTCCAGAAATCCGTGCTCGGCCATAGCGGCCCGCAGGGCCGCCACCACGTTGCACCGTAGGATGATGTTCTTCTTCACCGCCGGGTTCCGCAGGTCCAGATACCGGTACTTCAGCCGGGCGGACTCGTCGGCCTCAGTGGAGCGGTTGATCTGGAAGGGCAGCTCGTTGTAACGGCAGCGCCCAAGCACCTCGATCTTCTCCGGCACCACCTCGATGTCGCCGGTGGGCAGGTTCTTGTTCTTGCTGCTCCGCTCCCGCACGGTACCCTCCACGGAGATGACGGACTCCTTGTTGAGCCCATGGATGATCTCCATGGTGGCGGCGTCCTCCACCACCACCTGGGTGGTGCCGTAGAAGTCCCGCAGGATGACGAACGCGAAGTTCTGTCCGACCTCGCGGACGTTCTCCATCCAGCCGGAGAGCTTTACTTTTTCTCCAACGTGCTCCATCCGGAGCTCGTTGCAGGTGTGGGTTCTATTCTGTGTCATAACTGATTTCTCCTCTATTTTATATACGTTTAGTATAAAAATAACATTGATATGCTAATTGGAATCAAAACTTTAGATTTTTCTAGGGGGCCTCCGGCCCCCACCGGGTCTGATGTGCACCCCCGATGGGTGCACCCCTGGGTTACTTTTCTCTCGTGAGAAAAGTAACCAAAAGCACGTTTAAGAAAACCAAGGTTTTCTTAAAGATCTTTCCTCACTTTTTGATTAGTTTTGCGCTCACCCTGTGGCCGTTTTTTCCTAAACCGTGCCAGGTCCCGTGTATAGGGGCGAAGCGGCTACCCTAGTATGTCCTCAAGGGGATTGAAGCGCTGGTGCAGGGGCTCATTGGGTGCGTTGGTCGGTTTGGCCGTTGACCTACTGCTGGTTGCTCCGTTCTACTACGCAATTGGTAGATCTCTGTTTACGGCCCGTGTCCGACTGCGTCCTGCTCCGTTCCACTACGCACAGGACAGATTTCCGTCTACGGCCCAAATAGAACCGCGCCCCCAATTGCGTAGTAGAACGGAGCAACCGGCAGTAAGACTACGGAAAAACAAAAACGCAGTACCGATGAAAGCTTTCCCTGGCCCCTAGCCCCACCATCCATCTGCCCTTAACAAAAAATAAGTTAGAGGTCCAGCCCTACGGGCTGGCGCCCTTTTTGGTACTTTTCCCGCGTGGGAAAAGTACCCCAGGGTGCTGGCAGGCACTAAAAATTATTTTAAGAGGTGGTAGGGGCCGGAGGCCCCTACTTGATTTGCACTGTGGGGCTGCCGCCCCCCAACCCCCCCGGTAGGGGAGGGGAGGGGCCCCAGCCCCTACCCCTTAATTACTGTTCCGGCCGCCCGCAGGGCAACCCCCGCTTTGACCCTGGCAAGGGTCTCATCCACCCCGCCTTTGGTCTGTTCCCCGGTCACCATATCCTTGCAGGAGCAGACCCCGGCGGAGATCTCATCCTCCCCTAAAAAGACCACGTAGGGTACGCCGATCTTATCGGCATAATTCATTTTGGCCTTGAATTTCTTCTGCTCTGTGTAGAGCTGGACCCGGACGCCCGCCTCCCGGAACTTGGTAGCCAATTCAATGGCCGGCCCCAGCTCCGC
>CANQCS010000141.1 GCA_947589745.1 uncultured Oscillospiraceae bacterium | reverse complement strand
ATGGCGCCCATCTCATAGAGCTCCATGGCGCAGGCCACGGTGGCGCCCATGGTGATGGGGTCGATGCCGTACTGGTTGCAGAGGAAGTTGGCGTTGCACACGGCGCCCAGGTCACTGACGCCGCAGTCCGCGCCGAAGGACCAGCCGGCCTCGTACTCGGGGCCCTCGCCCTTGGACTTGAAGGCGCCGGACTTGATCTCGGTGAGGCGGCCGCAGCCGATGGAGCAGCCGAAGCAGCCCTTGTTGCGGATCAGGTGCCGGGCGGTGAGGCTCTCGCCGGAGATCTCGTCCGCCTGGGGGAAGAGGGAGCCGTCCCTGCCGTTGTTCACCGGCAGGCCGCCCACGCCGTTGACGATGTTCACCAGGATCATGGTGCCGTAGGCGGAGAGGCCCGCGCCGGTGACCGGGTGGGCCTTCAGGGTGGCCCTGGCGTTCATGCACTCCTGGAAGAACTTCTCGGGCCGGGCCACGAAGATGGAGCCGGTGCCCTTGACGGCCACGGCCTTCAGCTTCTTGCTGCCCATCACCGCGCCGATGCCGCCGCGGCCGGCGGCCCGGTGCTTGTCGTTCATGATGCCCGCGAAGAGGCAGCCGGTCTCACCGGCGGCGGAGATACAGGCGATGCGGAAGTTGGCGCCGCACTCGGCGTAGAGGGCCTCGGTGGTGTCGAACACGTCCTTGCCCCACAGGGCGGAGGCGTCCCGCAGCTCCACCTGGCCGTCGTTGATGTACAGATAGACCGGCTTGTCTGACACATCCTCGAAGATGATGCCGTCATAACCGGCGTATTTCAGCTCCGGGCCGAAGTGGCCGCCAGAGTTGGAGGCGCTGATGGTGCCGGTGAGGGGGGACTTGGCCACCGCGTTGTAGCGGCCGGAGGACGTGGCGCAGGTGCCGGTGAGGGGACCGGTCATAAAGATCAGGTTGTTGCCGGGCCCCAGGGGGTCGCACTTGGGGTCGCACTCGTCGCAGTAATATTTGGTACCCAGGCCCCGGGCGCCCACATACTGATCGGCGTTCTTTTCGTTGAGGGGCTCCTTGACGATGGAGCCGGTCTTCAGGTTCACCCGCAGAATGGTGCCGATGTATCCGTTTTTCATGCCGTCTCCTCCTCTCCGATCAGGTCCTTATACCGGTCGCCCACGGCCTTGCGGCGCTCGTCGGTGGTGTCGGTGTCCACGAAGACGATGGCCTCGCCGGGGCAGTACTTGGCGCACTTGGGGTCGCCGCCGCAGAGGTCGCACTTGAATACCTTGCCCACGGCGGGGTGGTAGGAGATGTTGCCCAGGGGGCAGGCGTTCATGCACATCTTGCAGCCGATGCACTTGTTGGGGTTCATCACCACCGCGCCGTTCTCGTCCCGGCTGATGGCGTGGACGGGGCAGACCTTCATGCAGGAAGGTTCCTCGCACTGGAGGCACATGACGGGGATGGCCACCGCGGCCTTCTCGTACTCGAACACCTTCACATTGGCCATCTTGGGGTTGAACTGACCGTAGTGTCCGAAGGAGCAGACCAGCTCGCAGGTGCGGCAGCCGATGCACTTCTCAGGTTTGATGAGCAGTTGTTTCATAAGACCTCGGGCCTAAAGGCCCAAGCGCCACCTCCTTCTAATATGATGACTTTATTATAAAAGGGCAAGGCCCGCCCTGTAAAGCGGGGCGGGCCAAGTTCTTATTGCTTTTTGGAATGGACCGGCTTATAATGGGGGAAAAGCAACGGCCTTTCCTGACGAATTTCAAAGAAGATTTGTGCACTCTGCGCAGGATTTTCGGGAAAAGTTGTGGGAGCTTCCAAATTCCCTTATGGCAAACTGGAATGATTTGAAGAGGAGGGGCCGGCCATGCAGATCGCCCAGCTGCGGTATTTCGCCACCATCGCCCAGCTTGAAAATATGTCCCAGGCGGCGGAGCTGCTGCACATGTCCCAGTCGTCCCTGTCGAAAAATCTGGCCAAGCTGGAATCCGAGGTGGGGATGCCCCTCTTCACCCGCAGCGGTCGGAAGCTGAAGCTGAACGCCGCCGGGGCACGGCTGCTGGAGTACAGCACCCTGGCCCTGCGGGAGCTGGACTACGCCCTGGACGACATGCGCCTGCTGTCCACCGGGGCCGACGCCCGGATCAAGATCGGCGCCGCCGGGGCGGGGGACCGGCTGGCGGAGTGCCTGTCCGCCTTCCACCGGGAGCACCCGGAGGCGGAGTTCGACGTCAGCGGCGGCATCGAGGGCCTGGAGCAGCCGGACATCAACGACTTCGATATGCTCATCTACCCCGCCGGGGGGAAGTACAAGAAGTTCAACGGCTTTTCCCTCTATGTGGAGCGGTATCTGCTGGCGGTGTCCAGGGCCCACCCCCTGGCCCGGTCCGCCTCCGCCCAGGCCAAGGTCTTAGAGGGGGAGCGGGTGGTGTTCCTCCGGGAGGGGAGGACCTTCGTGGAGTACCCCTTCCAGATCTGCGGGGCCCTGGCCCTCCGCTTCGGCGGCACCTGCTACGCCGACACCAGGGAGTTCCACCGGCAGCTCATCGCCTCCGGCGTCTGCGTGGGGTTCGTGCCGGAGAGCGGCGCGGCGTTCTACCGGGGCGAACGGGAGCTGCGGCTGATCCCCCTCCTGGACCACCGGTTCTCCCGGCAGATGATGGTCTGCTTCCGCCGTGAGAAGCACCTGTCCCCCCTGGCCAGGACCTTCCGGGACTTCGCCATGGCATATTTCGGCCTCTCCGCCCCCTCAGAGGGGTAGGAGGTCCCAGTCCATCCGCCGGAGGTCCGCCAGCAGCAGCTTTCCTTCCAGGGCAGAGGGCCGTCCGCACAGCAGCTTCACCGCCTCGGCGGCCTGGATGGCCGCGCAGAAGGCGGGGGTGAAGGGCAGGCTGGTCTTCTCCACAGGGGCCGCCGGGGAGGCGTAGAGCCGGTGCAGCACCCCCGCCCCCGGCGGGGCCACCGCCGCCTGGGCGAACCAGCCCTGGATGGCCCCGTGGACGATGGTCACCCCCTGGCGGGCGCAGGCGTCCTCCAGGACGAGCCGGGCCCCGGCGTTGTCCAGGGCGTCCAGGACCAGGTCCTGGCCCCGCACCAGTTCGTCTGCGTTATGCTCATCCAAAAACGACTCCACGGCCCGGACCGTCACCGCGCTGTTGACGGCCTGTACCCGCTCCCTGGCGGCCCGGGCTTTGGGAACGCCTAACAGGGCCTCCTGGGAGAGAAGCTGACGGTTTAAATTGGAGGGCTCGAACACGTCGCCGTCCACGGCGGTGATCTCCCCCACGCCCATCCGGGCCAGGTACTCGATGAGACAGCCCCCCAGCCCGCCGCAGCCGGCCACCAGGACCCGTTTCCGGGCCAGGGCCTCCTGCTCCGCTTCGGAGACGGAGGGGATGTTGCGGGAATAGCGCTCAAGCATGAGAGTTCCCCCTTTTGCCGCGTCTGCGGCGCGTTTGACTAGATTTTACTCCCGGCCGCCGGGAATTGCAACCCCAGGGGAGAGGAGGCACACGGCAAAAGCATTTACTTAAATTCATGCAGAATTGAGTGGACCTCGCAAATATTTATGCGGATTGCTCCTTTATGAAACTATAGAACGTCTGATTTTGGCGTAGCTAATCGCATATTCTAAGAAAATTCAGCCGGGCCCCTGCTTGGGAAAAAGTAAATGCTGTCGCCGTGAGAGGAGGCATTCTGATGGAATATACCGACGTGGCGGTCATCGGCGCGGGGCTGCTGGGCTGCTTCGCCGCCAGGGCCCTCACCGCCCTGGATATCCGTGTGACGGTGCTGGAGGCCCGGGAAGACGTGTGCACCGGCATCTCCCGGGCCAACACCGCCATCGTCTACACCGGCTGCGACACCAAGCCGGGGACGCTGAAAACGGAGCTCTGCGTCCGGGCCAACCGGGACTTTGGCCGCCTGTGCCGGGAGCTGGATGTGCGGTTCTCACGGTGTGGCTCACTGATGGCGGCCTTCGGCCCCAGGGCCGAGGCCGTGCTGCGGAAGAAGCTGGACCAGGGGAGGGAGAACGGCGTGCCCGGCCTGGAGTTGCTGGGACCGGGGGAGGCGCGGACCATGGAGCCGGGCTTGTCCCGCGATGTGACCCTGGCCCTCTACGCCCCCGGCACCGGCACCGTGGACCCCTGGGAGTTATGTATCGCCGCCTATGAGAACGCAAGAGCCAACGGGGCGGACTTCCGTTTCTCCCAGGAGGTGCGGCGCATGGCGCGCACAGAGAGCGGCTTTCTTCTGGAAACCACCGATAACACTTACGCGGCCCGGGTGGTGGTCAACTGCGCGGGCCTCCGGGCAGATGCCGTGCGGGAGCTGACCGAGCGTCCCACGGTCCGCATTTTCCCCACGGCGGCGGACTACCTGGTACTGGACGACACAGTGTCCGGCTTCGTGAAGCACATCATTTTCCACGAGCCAGAGGAGAAAGGCAAGGGCCTCACCTTGGTACCCACCGTGGACGGCGCCCTGCTGGCGGGGCCCACGGAGCGGCCGCGGGACACCGCCCCGGACTGGGCCACCGCGCGGGAGGGCCTGGAGGAGCTTCAGGCCCTCTGCGCCCAGGTGGTGCCGGGGCTCCCATTAGAGGAAACGATACGCTCCTTCGCCTCCCTGCGGCCCAACCCCTACGCCGTCCGAGAGGAACAAGGCCAATGGGTGCGGGAGGGCCGGTCCATCTCCAGCTTTACCGTGCTGGAGGAAAACGGGCTCATCAGCCTCATCGGCGTCAAGACCCCCGGCCTCACCTGCGCCGCCGCCCTGGGGGAGTACGTCTCGGATATGGCCGCCCGCGTTCTGGGCCAGCCGGGGAGAAATCCCCGCTTTGATCCCAGCCGCCGGGGGATCGTGCGGGCCCACGACCTCAGCGAAGCCGACCGGGCCGCCCTCATCCGCCGGTGCCCGGACTACGGGCAGATCGTCTGCCGCTGCCGGGACGTGACCCTGGGGGAGATCAAAGAAGCCATCCGCCGGGGGGCCGTCACCCTGGAGGGGGTGAAGCGCCGCACCGGCGCGGGCATGGGCCGGTGCCAGGGCGGACGGTGCATGGAGCCCATCTTGGAGCTGCTGGCCGAGGCCCAGGGTGTGCCGCCCTGGCGGGTCACCGGGGACGGCGGGGCGGCCATGGTAAGGGGGGAGCTGCGTCATGGAAGAGTTTGACCTGCTGGTCATCGGCGGCGGCGCGGCGGGGATGGCGGCGTCCCTGGCGGCGGCGCGGCGGGGGCAGCGGGTCCTTCTGGCGGAGCGGGAGGCGCGGCTGGGCGGCATTTTGAACCAGTGCCTCCACAGCGGCTTCGGCGGCGGGCTCACCGGTCCCGCCTACGCGCGGCAGCTCATCGACCGGGTGAACGCCTCCGCCGTCTGTGTCCGAACGGGGACGGATGTACTCCGTATTTTCCCCGACCGGACAGCCCTGCTCTCCTCCCGGACAGGACTGGAGCGGGTGGAGTTTCAAAAATGTATCCTGGCCTCCGGTTGCCGGGAGCGGTCCGTCTGGTCCCTGCCCGTGGCCGGGAGCCGCCCCGCCGGGGTGTTCACGGCGGGCACGGCCCAAAAGCTCATGAACCTGGGCGGCTATGATATCGGGGACGGCGTGGTCATCATGGGCAGCGGCGACGTGGGGCAGATCATGGCCCGGCAGCTGGCCCAGGCGGGCAAGCGGGTAGTGGCCATCATCGAGCAGCGGGACCAGCTGGGCGGCCTGCCCCGGAACCGCCGGGACTGCGTGGAGGCCTACCGCATCCCCGTGCTGCTCCAGTGTACCGTGGATGAAATTCTGGGCGCAGGCCGCATCCGGGGCGTGATGGTGCGCCATCTGCCTACCGGCCGCCGGTGGGAGCTGCCCTGCGGGACCCTGCTGACCGCCCTGGGGCTCATCCCGGACCGGGCGCTCTGCCGGGAGCTTTTGGAGGACGGCGCCCTGCCGGAATGGCTGCGGCTCTGCGGCAACTGCGACTACGTCCACGACATGGTGGACAGCGTGGTGCGCGAGGCGGCACAGACGGCGTTCTGACGGCCATTCTCACAGACGTACCCCCCCGGAGCAATTGCGCTGCAATTGCTCCGGGGGTGCTTTGTCCCTCAGGTGCGCCAGGACCAGGGGGAACGCCATCGGAGCGGTATCTCCGCCGTGTCCTCAGCAAAAAGTCTACGGCGATTTTACCATATTCTCCCGGAAAAAACCACGTCATATCGTCCGTTTACCCATTGACCGGAGGAAAGACGGGCACTACAATAGGACGCATGCGACAGAAGTATGTCGCTTGCGACTTTTTTGTGAGGTGAACGGACACGGAAAACAGTGAACATCCCCTGCGGCTGGGACAGAAGCTGAAGATCATCAACAACAGCTTCTGCCGCATCGCCGACGAGACCACCCAGGAGCTGGGCATCACGGGCATGCAGTCATTCCTGCTGGGCTACCTGAACGCCGCCGGCGGCACGCCCCCCTGTCAGCAGGACATCGCGGAGCGCTTCAACATCAAGCACCCCACCGCCACGGGCCTGCTGTCCCGGCTGTGCGAGAAGGGCTTTGTGGAGTTCGCGGCGGACAAATATGACGGGCGCTTGAAGCGCGTCGTCATCACCCAGGCCGGCCGGGACGCCGCGGAGCTGACAAAGGCGCGGCTGGACGGCATGGAGGAGCAGCTGACCTCCAACTTCTCCCCGGAGGAGCTGGGGACCCTCCACGCCCTTTTAGACAAGCTGGTAGAAAACGCAAAGAACGCCGGCGGCCGGTGCCGGAACAAGGAAGGAGAATAGCGACTTGATCAGAAGACTTGCCCGGTGCGTCCGGGAATACACCCTCGCCGCCATCCTGGCGCCGCTGACCATGATCGGCGAGGTGGCCATGGAGGTCACCATCCCCAGGGTGATGGCGGCCCTTTACGACTACGGCGTCCAGCTGGGGGACCTGCACGTGGTGCTGGTCCGCTCCCTGGAGCTGGTGCTGTGCGCCCTATGCTCCCTGGCCTTCGGCGTGGCCTCCGCGGCCTTCGCCACCAAGGCGGGCACGGGCTTTGCCAAGAACCTGCGGCACGATATGTACTACCGGGTCCAGGACTACAGCTTTTCCAACATCGACAAATTTTCCACCGCCTCCATCGTCACCCGCCTGACGTCGGACGTGGCCAACCTTCAGATGACCTTCCAGATGATGATCCGCATGGCGGTCCGGGCCCCCATGACCATGATCCTGGCCTTTATCTCCGCCATGACCATCTCGGTGAAGCTGTCCCTGGTCTACTGCGTGGCCATGCCCATCCTGATCGTGGCCCTTATCTGCCTGGTCCCCCTGGTCCACAGCATCTTCGACCGGGTCTTCCGGACCTACGACAAGCTCAACAACGTGGTCCAGGAGAACGTCCACGGCATCCGGGTGGTGAAGAGCTT
>CANQCS010000140.1 GCA_947589745.1 uncultured Oscillospiraceae bacterium | reverse complement strand
ATGACCACCATGGGCAGGGACTCCATGGTCTCATAGGTGGTGAACCGCTTCTCGCAGGCCAGACACTCCCGGCGGCGGCGGATGCTGTTGCCCTCGTCGGCGGGGCGGCTGTCCACCACCTTGCTCTCCTTGTAACCACAGTAGGGACACTTCATAGCGGGCTCCTCCTCTGTCAGGTGGGATCGTGATATGCCTATCATACCATATTCTTCCCGAAAATGGTACCCGCTTTTTCAAAATTTTTCCCTCGCCCCAGGTCACGGCGCCACCGGCAACTCCTCGTGGAAGGCGAACACCGCGCAGATCCTCCCCTCCACCTGCTCCACCCTGGCAAAGCAGAACAGGGCCTCCAGCGGGAAAGGGCTGCCCTCCTCCATCGGCAGAGCCAGATACAGGTTTCCCCGCTCCCGCCGCCACCAGGCTGTCCCGATGGGCCGCAGGCGGCTCTGCAAAAAGCCGTCCCGGAAGAGCTGGGCCGGGCAGCCGGTCGCCTGCCAGCGAACCTCCTGGAACCGGAAGGAGCACCGGGCCTCGCCCCGGAGATACCGGCCGATCCCCGCCGTCTCCCGGCTGTAGAGCCTCCGGCAGACGCACAGCTCCCCGCCGCCGGGCTCCATGACCCCCAGAGGGAGCTCCCCTCTCTCCCCCACCAGGCAGGCCCGGTACAGCCCGTCGCCGGGGTCTGTCATGACGGCCCGCACCTGGGTCCGGGCCCCCTCGGGGGTGACGGTGACCTCCCCCCGGCACTGTCCGCCGCAGTACAGCTTGACCCGCTCCAAGCGCTCCACCTCCCGGCATACAAAGGGCCTCTCCGCGCCATTCTATGCGGAGAGGCCTCTATGTATGCAGATTTTTCAGGGCCCGCGGAGGCGCCGCGCCCCCGCGGGCCCGCTTACGCGCGATGTGCCGTGCGGACGCTATACCAGCCGTCCGCCCGTAAGACCGAAGCTGACCGCGATGGCCGCGTCAACCCTGTCCATCAGTTCCTTGTCCACGCGCCCCATTTTTTCCCGCAGGCGACGCTTATCCAGCGTCCGGATCTGTTCCAGCAATACCACGGAATCCCGGGTCAGTCCATAGTTTTGCGCCGCAAGCTCGATGTGCGTGGGCAGCTTCGCCTTTCCCGTCTGGGAGGTGATGGCCGCCGCGATGACTGTGGGGCTGTATCGGTTCCCTGTATCGTTCTGAACGATCAGCACGGGACGGACGCCGCCCTGCTCGCTGCCCACCACCGGGCTGAGGTCGGCATAATAGATGTCGCCGCGTTTTACGCTTGTATCCACAAAGTTCACACTCCGCCGGAAGAAGTGCCCGAACTGCAGTCGGACCACTATCATTCTCCCACGCGACCGCGGAATTTATACGGCCTCCGCACAAAAGTACGCGGAGCAAACGCCGCAAGCCGGGTCCCTGCCCCGCACTATCCTATGCCCGCGGGTGCGAAGTGGTGTGTAATTGCAGTCAGTCCCGGAGCAGCAGCTCCCTGCCGATCTCCTGGCCGTGGCGGTAGTAGATGCGGGGCACCCGCTTGCTGACCGCGCAGGTCAGCTCGTAGGAGATGGTCCCCGCCAGATGGGCGGCCTCGGTGACGGAGTTGTGGGGGCCGTAGACCTCCACCTCGTCGCCCTCCTGCACCTCCGGCAGGTCGGTCAGATTCACCATGCACATGTCCATGCAGATGCGGCCCACGATGGGGGCGCAGCCGCCGGGGGTCCACACCCGCCATTTGTTGGAGAGGGCCCGGTGGAAGCCGTCGGCGTAGCCGATGGGCAGCACGCCCACCCGGCTGGGCCGGTCCGCACGGAAGGTGCGGCCGTAGCTGATAGTGGTGCCGGGGGCGTACTCCTTGATGGTGCCCACGGTGGTCTTGAGGGTCATCAGCGGCTTCAGGCCCAGCACGTCCGCCTGGTCGCCGATGCCGTACATGATGATGCCGGGGCGGAACATGTCGTGGGCGAACTGGGGATAGCTGACCGTGGCGCCGCTGTTGGCGCAGTGGCAGATCTGGAAGTGGACGCCCCGCTCCGCCAGGGCGGCGATCATGGCCGTGAACCGGTCGTGCTGGAGCATGGTGTAGGCCCGGTGCTCCTCCGCATCCTCGTCGGACACGGCGAAGTGGGTGAACACGCCCTCCACGTCCAGCCCCGGCAGGGCGCAGGCCCGGCAGATGGCGTCCACAGAGGCGGCGAAGTGGTCCTCGTCGCACTGGAAGCCCAGCCGGGACATGCCGGTGTCCAGCTTGATGTGGGCCTTCATCCTCCCGCCGGCCCGGACGGCCTCGGCGGAGAATGCCTCCGCCACCTTCTCGTTCCAGACCGCCTGGGTGACGTTGTTGGCGATGACCTCGGCGGTCTGGTCCGCCGGGGTCAGGCCCAGCTGCAGGATAGGTAGCGTGATGCCGTGGTGCCGCAGCTCCCTGGCCTCGTCGATGTTGGAGATGGCCAGGTACTCCGCCCCCAGCTCCGCCAGGGTCCGGGAGGCCTCGATGGCCCCGTGGCCGTAGGCGTCCGCCTTCACCACGCCCAGGAACCGGGATTTGGGCCCCATCTGCTTGCGTAGCGCGTGGTAGTTGTGCTCCAGGGCGTCCAGGTCGATCTCGGCCCACGTCCTCCTCAGTGTGCTCTCCATACCGTTTCCTCTTTTCTTTTGTGTGTTTTGTGTGGATCTCTATTTATACTATTCTCCAATTAGAACCATATATCGTCACCGTGTGAGAAATGTAGGAATTGCAACGCTTTGGCAGCGATATGAAAGTTCTTTTTGATACTTTTTCTTTCAAGAAAAAGTATTATTCCTCCGCCGACTCATAGGCGGCCAGTTCCTCCTCCGGGCTCCAGACATCCTGAGTCCCTGTATCCTGGGGCGCCGCGTCCTCCGCGGTGTCCGCTCCTTCGTTGGGAGCAGCGGGCTCCCCCGCCTCCGGCGCCTTCCGCGCCGTCACCTCGAACCGCTTCCACGCCACCTCGAACACCACCTTGCCGCCGGCGCTGATCTCGCTGCGGAGGGGCAGCAATGTCTCCTCGTCGAACCAGGTGGCGTACTGGGTCCCCTCCCCGCCGGAGAGGTCGCAGGCCAGGCGCAGACACTTCCGCTCCCCCACTTCCTCCTCACCGCGCTCGGTGATGTAGCCGGAGGCAGCGGCCTCCATCAGCTTCGGCAGGGCGGCCACCGGGGAGATGGCCGCGGCGGAGTAGCTCCCCGCGTCCAGTGAGATGTCGTCGTAGTTCAGCTTCAGCGTCCCGCCGGTGACCGTGGCGGAGATGCCGCTGAGGTTCTCCGGGGCCAGCACCGTGACGGTGCTGCTCTCCGGGGTGTAGTCGCAGAGCAGCGTGTACTCCCGCACCTCGTCGTCGTAGTGGCAGGTGATGTCCGCCTCCATCACGGCGGACGCCAGCGCGGCGTATTGGCTCTGCAGGTCCGCGGCCAGATCTTTCTCCGCTCCACCGCCGCAGGCGGTCAGCAGGAGCATCAGCATTGGTGCAAAAAGCAGGGCTTTTCGCACGGTCCATCCTCCTTGATCCAGATTCCCGTTCTTTGGACAGGACCCAGCCTGTCAGCATATCTATATGCGCCGGGGCCCCGTTTATGCCGCGCTGTTGTCAGGGCCGCCCGCCGCACTCCCGCAGCACGCCGGGGATCTGTCCAATCAGGTCCCCCACCGTCATGCCGTACTCGCCCTCGGCTTCGGCGGCCCTGTCCCCGGCCAGGCCGTGGTAGTACACGGCGGCGGCCGTCAGCTTCGGCAGATCAGGGCAGGCGGCCCGCAGATGCCGCTGTCCCAAAAGCCCCGCCAGCAGTCCCGCCAGAGCGTCCCCCGAACCGCCCCGGGCCATGCCCGGATTGCCGGTGGCGTTGATAAAGGCGCGTCCATCCTGCCCGGCGGTGACAGTTCCGTGGCCCTTCAGCACCAGCACACAGCGGTGGGCCTTGGCAAAATCCCGGGCGGCGGTGAGCCGGTCCGGGATGGGCAGTCCGCACCCGGACAGCCGCCGGAACTCCCCGTCGTGGGGCGTCAGCACCGTGGGGGCGGCGCGGCGGTCCAGAACGTCCAGGTGGCCGGACAGGGCGTTGAGCCCGTCCGCGTCCAGCACCACGGGCATGTCCAGATCCGTCAGCAGCCGCAGCACCAGTTCCTGCGTCTCAGGAGCCCGGCCCAGGCCGGGACCGATCAGGGCCACGTCGCAGCCCCTGGCCCTGTCCAGAATGTCCTCATAACGGTCCGGCAGCGGGAAAGGCATGGCCTCGTCGCACTTTACCGCCACGATGGGGTAGATATCCCGGGGCACCCCCAGGAACACCAGCCCAGCCCCGGCCCGGACCGCGGCGTTGGCGGCCAGCACCGGTGCGCCGGTGTAGCCCACGCTGCCCGCCAGGACAAAGACCTTGCCGAAGTCCCCCTTGTGGGCCGTCCGGGGACGGACGGGGAGGCGGCAGTCGCTGCGGTCCAGCACCTGGATCTGCTGCGGGTCCCGAATGACCCGCTGGTGGACCAGGAGGTGCGGGATACCGATTTCCGCCACACGGACCTCTCCGGCGCGGGCTCCGCCCTCGCCCAGGTACAGCCCCGGCTTGGCGCAGGTGAAAGTGACGGTCACGGTGGCGTTCACCGCCTCCCCCAGCACCGCGCCGGTGTCCGCATGGACGCCGGAGGGAATGTCGCAGGCCACCACGGGGCACCGGGGGCCCATGGCCCGGTCGATGTACCGGATGGCGTTCAGAAAGTCCCCGGACACCGCCCTGGACAGGCCCACCCCGAACAGGGCGTCCACCACGCAGTCGCAGGTGGACAGCCAGGCCAGCTGGAGCTGGGTCGCAGCATCCAACGTCTCCGGGTGGTCCATATCCAGATGGAAGGGTTTGATCTTCGGGCTGCCGTTGCAGCATTGCAGCCGCTGGGCGTTGACATTGGCGTCCGGGGTCATCTTGGCCCAGTCGCCGATGAAATAGGTGTGGACGTGATACCCCGCCTCCACCAGCAGCCGGGCGGCGGCGAAGCCATCCCCGCCGTTGTTGCCGGGGCCGCAGAACACGGCGATCCGGGGCGTGGGGTCAGTGTTCTTGGACTCCACGATCTCCCGGACGGCCTCCATCTGCCGCCGGTCCTCATCGGAGGGCTCCCCGCCGCCGGTAGTGAAGGTCACGGCGGTAAAGCTGTTAGCGGTGGGGCCGTCCAATCCCGCCCGCTCCGGCAGGGGGACCAGGTCCATCACCGCCCCGGCCACGGCCCGGGCGGCGTTCTCCATCAGGTCCAGGGAGGGGACGCCCTCCTGTTCTATCGTGATGCGGTCCAGCTCCTTCATCTGCGCCGCTGTGGCGATAGGGATCGTAAAGACCGCCTCCTTTGCATCATCGTTTTCTCCGTCCCGTCAGTTCAGGGACAGCTCCAATATTTTCTGACACAGCTCCGGGTAGCTCATGCCCACCGCCGCCGCCTCCTTGGGCAGGAGGCTGGCCGGGGTCATGCCGGGCAGGGTGTTGATCTCCACGCACCAGGCCCGGCCCTCCCCGTCCAGGATGAAGTCCGTCCGGGAGTAGGCCCGGAGGCCCAGGGCCCGGTGGAGCTTCAGAGAGGTCTCGCCCATCTCCCGCCACTGTTCCTCCGTGATGGGAGCGGGGCACACCTCCCGGCTACCGCCGTCCTGGTACTTGGCGGCGTAGTCAAAGAAAGTGCCGCCCTGGGGGATGATCTCCACCGCGGGCAGGTACGCGTCGTCCAGGACGCCCACGGTGATCTCCCGGCCATGCAGCTTTTTCTCCACGATCACCCGATTACCGTAGGCGAGGACCTCCTCCAATGCCTTGCGCAGCTCCTCCCGGGTGTCGGGCAGGGCCACCCCCAGGGAGGACCCGCCGTTGACGGTCTTCACCGCGCAGGGCACCGGCAGCTCCTCCGTCAGGCGGGGGATGTCCTCCGCACAATAGGTCAGCTCCCGCCAGGGCGCGGTCAGGATGCCGCAGTGCTCCATGACCGTCTTTGTGACAGCTTTGTCCATGGCCATGCCGGAGCCCAGATAGCCGGAGCCGGTGTACCGGATTCCCAGCAGGTCGAAGGCCGCCTGGACCCGCCCGTCCTCGCCGCTCTCGCCGTGGAGCCCCAGGAACACCACGTCCGCCATGGCGCACACCTGTAATACGCCAGGGCCGAACAGGCTGGGGGACTGGTCCCCGCGGCTGCGCCGCACCGCCTCCAGGTCCGGGGCCTCGGTGCGGATCACCGCCTCACCGCACAGTCCGCTGTCCTCGTCGAAAATTTTATCCAAAGGCCGGTCGTATCCCTCCAGGCCCAGAAACATATCCACCAGCACGGCTCTGTGGCCCATGCTCCGCAGGGCGAGACAGATTTTCTCGCCGGACACCAGGGACACGTGCCGCTCCGGGCAGAGTCCCCCCGCCAATACCACAATATCCACTACCGTCCATACTCCTTCCGGTCAGTCTCATCGAATCAGCGATACTAATATAGCATGGATCGCGGGGAAATACAACTGCGGCGAAAAAATCTGGCCGCATTTTCTTTCCGCTATTTTCACTTTCCCCTTGCCAAACGGCGGATTTTATGGTATAAGTAGAGGCTGTGGATATGCGAGGAACGGGAAAATAGCGGGTCAGCGTTTATCAGAGAGGGGCGGTCACCGGCTGCAAGCCGCCCCGAGGCGCTCCGCTTGGTTCGCCCGGGAGCGGCCCGCGAGAGCGGGACGGCGGCCCGCCGGTATCGGGGCACTGGAGTGCCCGCGGGGAAACTGCCCGCGGGAATGCGGGTGGTACCGCGGAAGGGGATTCGCCTTTCGTCCCGATGGGGGACGGAGGGCCTTTTCTTTTCCCTCCGGGAAAAGAAAGGCCGGTTTTTGGGGGGCTCCGCCCCCCAACAGGTCAATAGGCACCCCCAGGCGGGGTGCGCCCCTGGCCTACTTTTCCCCCACGGGAAAAGTAGGCAAAAGCGTGCTCAAGAAAACCAGGAATGGTTTTCTTGAGAATCTTTCCTTATTTTTTGTTTAGGTTTGCGCTCCCCCTGTGGTTGGTTTGGTCTAAACCGAACCGGGTCCCGTGTATAGGGGCGAAGCGGCTGTCTGCGTATGTCCTCAAGGACAGTGAGGCGCTGGTGCGGGGGCTCATTGGGTGCGTTGGTCGTTTTGGCGGTTGACCAACTGCGTCCTGCTCCGTTCCACTACGCACAGGACAGATTCCCGTATACAGCCCGAAACGAAACATCCATCAATTGCGTAGTGGAACGGAGCAACCGGCAGTAAGAATACGGAAAAACCAGGAAGCACCCCCGATGAATGCTTTCCCTGGCCACTAGTTCCACTATCCAACTGCCCTTAACCGTTCTCCCCGGGGATTCTTAAGGGGCCCCAGCCCCTTAAGCAACTTTTTGGTTACTTTTTGTTTGCACAAAAAGTAACCCAGGGTGCGCGGCGTAGCTGCGACATGATAAAGAGGTGGTAGGGGCCGGAGGCCCCTACTGATAGGCACTGTGGGGGCTGCGCCCCCCTATCCCCCCTAGTTTA
>CANQCS010000139.1 GCA_947589745.1 uncultured Oscillospiraceae bacterium | reverse complement strand
ATCTCCAAGTACCGCCACCGCAAGGAGGAGACCGAGCGCAAGCTCCAGCGCACCGAGGAAAACCTGGTCCGGGTCAACGACAAGATCGGCGAGCTGGAGCTCCAGGTGGAGCCACTGCGGGAGCAGTCTGAGAAGGCCAAGCGCTATTTGATCCTGCGGGACGAGCTCCGCGTGCTGGAGATCTCCGTGTGGATGGAGAAGCTCCAGGAAATTCGCGCCGCCGCCGTGAAGCTCCAGATGGAGCTGGCCGAGGTCAAGGAGCGGCAGGACAAAGCCCAGGCCGAGCTGGACGCCCTCTACGCGGAGAACGACCGCTTTGCCGACAAGGTCCGGGACAACGACACCGAGCAGGAGCGCCTCCGGGCCGAGGCCTCCGGCCTGGAGGGCCAGGCCGCGTCGGAGGAGAGCGCCGTTGCGGTGCTCCGCTCCGACGTGCAGAACAAGGAGACCGCCATGGCCGAGCTCCAGCGGGAGCTGGACCGCCAGGCGGACCGCAGCCGGGACGCCCAGCGGGAGATGGAGGAACAGGAGAAGCGCATCGGCGAGATCGCGGAGCGCATCTCCGGGATGGAGGCCGCCATGGACGCGCTGCGGCAGAGGGCGGAGGACGCCGCCCGCAGCGCCGGGACCGTGGGGCAGGAGATACGCGAATTACAGGCGAGGGAGACCCAGGCCGCCGCCGCGGCGGCCAGGGACAGGGAGGAGCTGTCCGCCCTCCAGGCGGCCCTGGGGCAGATGGAGGAGCGGCAGTGGACGGTGGACCAGGACAGGGCCGCCGCCGAGGCCCGGCTGGAGAAGGCGGGGCAGGACCACAAGGCCGCACGCCGGGCCCTGGAGGACGCCAAAGACGAGGTGTCCGCCGCCACCAACGTCATCGCGGGCCACACCCTCCGCATGGAGGGCCGGGAGCGGCGGGAGAAGGCCGCCAGCGAGGCCCATATGCAGCTCACCATGGAGCAGAACAACATGGACTCCCGCATCCGCCTCCTGGCGGAGATGGAGAAGGAGTACGAGGGATTCAGCAAGGCGGTGCGCATCGTCATGCAGGCCGCCGGAGGCGGGTCCCTCCGGGGCGTCCACGGGCCGGTGGCCAGCCTCATGAAGGTGGAGCGGCAGTACGCCGTGGCCCTGGAGATCGCCATGGGCGCGGGGCTCCAGAACATCGTGGTGGACCGGGAGGAGGAGGCCAAGAGCGCCATCGCCCTGCTGAAGCAGCGGGACGGCGGCCGGGCCACCTTCCTGCCTCTCACCGCCATCCGGGGCGAGGAGCTGCGGGAGAAGGGCGTGGAGAACGAGTACGGGTTCGTTGGCGTGGCCTCCCGGCTGATCGCCTACGACGAGAGATATGACAACATCTTCCGGAACCTGCTGGGCCGGACGGTGGTGGTGGAGGATTTGGACTGCGGCATCGCCATGGCGCGGAAGTATCAGAACCGGTTCCGCATCGTCACCCTGGACGGGCAGGTCATCAACCGGGGCGGCTCCATGACCGGCGGCAGCGTGTCCAAGAGCGCGGGCGTGCTGTCCCGGGCCAACGAGCTGGAGGGCCTGCGGAGGAAGCGGGCGGCCCTGGCGGAGAAGCTGGCCGCCGCCCAGAAGGAGAAAGAGGCGGCGCTGCGGGACCTGAACGCCGCCCGGTACGAGATGGAGGTGGCCTCCGGCCAGCGCCGGGCCGCCGAGGACGCGGTGCTCAAGACCCAGGGCCAGGTGGAGCAGTACCGGGTGCTGATGGACGGCATCCGGGCCAGCATGGAGAGCCTGGACGGGGAGCGGGAGGCCCTGGCGGGCCGGATCGCGGACAACAAGGCCCGGCAGGCGGAGGCCCAGCGGGCTCTGGAACAGAGCGAGGCGGAGGCGGTAAACCTCCGGGCCGCCTGGGAGGAGAAGCTGGCGGGCCAGACGGAGCTGCAGGAGGCCGCGGAGCAGATCGGCGCGGAGATGACGGAGCGGAGCGCGGCCCTGGCGGGCCTCCGGGCGGAGAAGTCCGGGGCGGAGGAGAGCCTGGAGCGGATGCGCCGCACCGAGGCGGACCTGGCCGGGGACCGGGCGGAGCGTCTGGCGCGGCTGGAGAGCTACGGCAGGGACATCGCCCAGGCCGAAGAAGAGATACAGCTCCGCACCGCGGCGGCGGCGTCCGTGCGGCTGCGGACCCAGGTCCTGCGGGACCAGCTGAAGGCGCTCCAGGACGCCAAGCTCCAGCTGGAGGCGGAGCGGGGGGCCATGAGCCGGAAGCTCCAGAGCTGCAACAGCGAGCTGCTGGACGCGGGGCAGCAGGCGGCCATGCTGGAGCAGCGCATCGCCGCGGGCGCCAACGAGGAGAAGAGCATCCTGGACAAGCTGTGGGAGAGCTACGAGCTGAGCCACTCGGAGGCTATGGCGCAGCGCATCGAGCTGGAGAGCGTGGCCAAGGCCAACCGCCGCATCGGGGAGCTGAACCGGGCTATCAAAGGCCTGGGGAACGTGAACCTGGGGGCCATCGAGGAGTTCGAGCGGGTGAACGAGCGGTACACGTACCTGACGGACCAGCGGGACGACGTGCAGAAGTCCAAGGACGCCCTGTCGGTGATCGTGGACCAGCTCACCAAGGAGATGACTGCCATCTTCGCGGAGCAGTTCAAGCTCATCGCGGAGGCGTTCCAGGAGACGTTCCTGACCCTCTTCGGCGGCGGCAAGGCCACGCTGGAGCTGGAGGACCCGGGCAATATCTTGGAGTGCGGCATCGAGATCAAGGTCCAGCCCCCGGGCAAGAGCCTGCGGACCTTATCCCTTCTCTCCGGCGGAGAGAAGGCATTCGTGGCCATCGCGCTGTACTTCGCCATATTGAAGGTACATCCCACGCCGTTCTGCGTCATGGACGAGATCGAGGCGGCGCTGGACGAGGCCAACGTGGTGCGGGTGGCCCGCTATATGCGGTCCATCTGCGATAAAACGCAGTTTATTATTATTACCCACCGGCGGGGGACCATGGAGGCCGCCGACATTCTGTACGGCGTCACCATGCAGGAGAAAGGGGTCAGCAAGCTGCTGACCATTGACCTCAATGATGTGGCTAGGGAATTGAAGATTCCCTAGCAGGGGTCTGGGGGGCGCAGCCCCACAGTGCAAATCTGTAGGGGCCTCCGGCCCCTACCACCTCTTTATATTATTTTCAGTGCCTATGGGCACCCCGGGGTACTTTTCCCACGCGGGAAAAGTACCCAAAAGGGCGCCAGCCCGTAGGGCTGGACCTCTAACTAATTTTTGTTAAGGGCAGATGGATGGTGAGACTAGGGGCCAGGGAAAGCATTCATCGGTACTGCTGTGTTTTTTTTCCGTAGTCCGACTGCTGGTTGCTCCGTTCCACTACGCAATTGAGGGCGCGGTGGTTGGCGGGGAGTTGTCCGGGCTGGTCCCATTTGTTCGTTACTGCACAATCTTCCCTTTGGTCCCCCTATTCGTCGCGGACCATTCGTCCGCGACACCTTTCCCCTGCGGGGAAAGGGCGGCAGTCAAGGAGAAAAGTGTCCAAGTGCTCACCCTGACTAATCTTTCTGCTCCACGCACCCCGTCCCTCACTCCACGAATAGAACCATCTATCAATTGCGTAGTGGAACGGAGCAACCAGCAGTAGGTCAATGGACAAACCGACCAACGCACCCAATGAGCCCCTGCACCAGCGCTTCACTGTCCTTGAGGACATACTGAAACAGCCGCTTCGCCCATATACACGGGACCCGGCGCGGTTTAGGCCGGACCAACCAAAGGTGGAGCGCAAAACAAAATATAAAATGAGGAAAGATTTTTAAGAAAACCTAGGTTTTCTTAAATGCCCTTTTGGTGACTTTTCCGGCACGGGAAAAGTCACCAGGGGATAGCAGGGACCGGAGGTCCCCACCAAGACCCGGCGGGGGCGGAGCCCCCTGCGTCTCGCCAACAACGAACGACTTTTGACCCTTTATCAACATAATTAAAAGGTTTTTAAAAATTCAAAAATGGTTTTCCAACAATAGGTATTATATTATTTTTGTACTGCGGCCCCGCCGGGCCGCAGAAAGGAGTTTTGTCAATGGGTTTCTGGCAAAAATTAAAAAAAATCTATTTTGGTGATGTCTTCGGCGCCGCCATCAGCGAGGCCGACGAGGCCTTCTTCGACGACCTGGAGGAAAAACTGATCCTCGCCGACGTGGGCTTCACCACCTCCACCGAGGCGGTGAAGGAGCTCCGCCAGCGGATGATCGAGGACCACATCTCCGGCCAGGGGCCGGTGAAAAAGTGCCTGCGGGAAATTCTCTCCGAGCAGCTGGAGGTGGGGGACACCTCTTTGAACCTGTCCACCCGGCCCTCCGTGATCCTGGTCATCGGCGTCAACGGCGTGGGCAAGACCACCTCCATCGGCAAGCTGGCCGACAGCCTCCGCCGCAAGGGCAAGCGGGTCCTGCTGTGCGCCGGGGACACTTTCCGGGCCGCCGCCGCCGACCAGCTGGAGATCTGGGCCGACCGCGCCCGCTGCGAGCTGGTCCGCCAGCACGAGGGCGCCGACCCCGGCGCCGTCCTCTTCGACGCCCTCCAGGCCGCCAAGGCCCGCAAGGCCGACGTGGTCATCTGCGACACCGCCGGACGCCTCCACAACAAGGCACACCTCATGGCCGAGCTGGCCAAGCTCCGCAAGATCATCGACCGGGAGCTGCCCGACGCCGCCCTGGAGACCCTGCTGGTGCTGGACGCCACCACCGGCCAGAACGGCCTGGCCCAGGCCAAGCAGTTCAAGGAGACCTGCGGTTGCACCGGCATCATCCTCACCAAGCTGGACGGCACCGCCAAGGGCGGCATCGTCATCGCCATCGCCCAGGAGCTGAAGGTGCCCGTCAAGTTCGTGGGCCTGGGCGAGGGCATCCGGGATCTGGAGCCCTTCGACGTGAAGGAGTATGTGGAGGCGCTGATCTGATACTTTTTCTTGAAAGAAAAAGTATCAAAAAGAACTTTAACATCGCTACCAAAATGTTGCAATTCCTGCATCTCTCGCACGGTAACGATAGATGGTTTTCATTGAAGAACAGTATGAGATATCCCGGAAGTGCACAGGTGATGCGTCACATCTCAAAGAAGCAAAGGAGATAGTTATGGCACAAAAAGAAAACGGATCATTTCCGTATGCTTATGTATTGGATGTTTTTAGTGGAGGACTATTTAACGCCCCAGTGTTTGCCGCGGGTGAATCGCTGAAAATAGAGTATGTCTTTGACTGCCCCGAGTTCCGACAGCTGCGGGAGCGATATCCCATTGAGCGGGTCGCGGGGAAGGGTGAAGACTTTGAACGGGCGCTGCGGCTGTGCCGCTGGCTTGCGCCCCGCCTGAAGCACCAGGGCAACTTTGACGGCCATATCCCCTGCAATTCCCTGGCCCTGCTGGACTACTGCTTTGAAAAACAGGACGTGGGAATCAACTGCCTGAACAAGGCGAAGATATTGGCGGAGTGCTGCCTCGCCCTGGGCATCTACGCCCGCCGGTGCGGCGGAATGCCCTGTTCTCCCTATGATGAGGACAACCATGTGGTCACGGAGATCTATGACCGCAAGCGCCAAAAATGGATTACCGTGGACCCCACCTATGGCAGTTATTTTTCCGACGGCGTGAACCCCCTTTCCTGTCTGGAGCTCCGGCAGACGTTTGCGGAGAGGCTCCCGGTATCCGCCGTGCTCAACCGGCAAAATCCAGCCCACATCGGTGAACTGCAAAAACGGAACGCCAGCGTGAACTGGTATTACGCCAAGAATTCCTATTATTTCTTTTTTGATTCGGTGTCCACATTCGGCGTGCCGGAGGAGAGCGATGTCCTTTATGTGGTGCCAGAAGGGTTCGACGTGCGGCGGCAGCGGCTCAAATGGCTTGAATTCTGGAAAGCAAAGTATAATGATTTGGATATGGAAGAGCGGATTGCAAAGACAAAAGCGCAGACCTTCCACATCGCTTCGACGGCACTGTGGGATGACCCTGTTCCGGCAAAGTAACACCGTCTGAAACATAAATTGGGCGGGCCCTCCCATTGGAACGCGGACACCCCAGCCCCCAAAACATAGGATTACAAAGGAGAGCGACCCATGACCCGTATCGACGGAAGAAATTTTGATGAACTGCGCCCGGTGACCATCACCCCCGGCTTTGTGGACTACGCCGAGGGCAGCGTCCTCATTCAGTGCGGCCACACCAAGGTGCTGTGCTGCGCCAGCGTGGAGAACCGGGCCCCCAGCCATGTGCCCGAGGGCACCGGCTGGGTGACAGCGGAGTACTCCATGCTGCCCCGGGCCAACCGGGAGCGGAGCCGCCGGGATATCAGCAAATTAAAACTGAGCCCCCGCAGCGCGGAGATCCAGCGGCTCATCGGCCGCAGCCTCCGGGCGGCGGTGGACCTGGCGGCCCTGGGGGACCGGACCATCACCATCGACTGCGACGTGCTCCAGGGCGACGGCGGCACCCGCACGGCCTCGGTGACCGGCGGCTTCATCGCCCTGGCCCTGGCCTGCCGCAAGATGATGGAGCTGGGCTGGATCGACCGTGACCCCATCAAACACCAGGTGGCGGCGGTGTCCGCCGGCATCGTGGGCGACGTGCCCATGCTGGACCTGTGCTATGAGGAGGACAGCCACGCCATGGTGGATCTGAACTGCGTCATGGACGAGACCGGCTCCATCGTGGAGCTCCAGGGCACCGGCGAGGGCCGGAGCTTCACGGTGAGCGAGCAGCAGGAGCTGGTTCAGCTGTGCCAGAAGGGCATCGGGGAACTGCTCGCCAAGCAGAAAGAGATATTGGGAGGTCAGAGCTGACATGAGATTTGTCCTTGCGTCACAGAACCAGCACAAGCTGGCAGAGATGCGGTCCATCCTCTCCGCCCACGGGGTGGAGGTGGTGCTGGAGGCGGACCTGGGGCTCCACGTGGACGTGGAGGAGACGGGGGCCACCTTCGCGGAGAACGCCCTGCTGAAGGCCAGGGCGGTGATGGAGGCCAGCGGCCTCCCGGCCATCGCGGATGACTCCGGGGTGTGCTGCGACGCGCTGAACGGCGCGCCGGGGGTGTACTCCGCCCGCTACGGCGGGCCGGAGTACGACGACGTAGGCCGCTACAAGCTGCTGCTGGCCAACATGCGGGGGGCCCGCACCCGGACGGCCCACTTCACCAGCTGCATCGCCTGCGTGTTCCCCAACGGGGACGTGATCGAGGCGGAGGGCGTCTGCCCCGGGACCATCGCCTTTGCCCCCCAGGGGACAGGGGGGTTCGGCTACGACCCGGTGTTTTATCTTCCGGAGCTCCGGAAGACTTACGCACAACTCACCCCAGAAGAAAAAGCCGCGGTGTCCCACCGCGGGAAGGCCCTGGAGGTTTTTGATAAAAAACTCCAGGAGTATCTCCACAGATGAATCGAAAGGGCCTCCGGCCCCTGGGGGGATACGGTAGGGACCTCCGGTCCCTGCGGACCCTGGGTTACTTTTCCCTTGCAGGAAAAGTAACCAAAAGTGCACTTAAGGGGGCTCGCGCCCCCTTAAGAATCCCTGCC
>CANQCS010000138.1 GCA_947589745.1 uncultured Oscillospiraceae bacterium | reverse complement strand
TGGATGGTGCTGATGCAGATGGGCGCGATGAAGGACAGGCTCTGGCCCAGGTAGTGGGGCAGGCCCAGGTTGATGAAGATGGCCAGCTCAATCACCGCGATGAGGATGAAGGGCAGGGACAGGCTTTTCTCCACCAGTGCGATGATGACGAAGATGGCCAGGATGGACACCGCGTTGACCACCTGGAAGTCGTGGGCGGTGGTTTCGATCATGTCCTTCATGCAGGGGGCCTCGCCGATGAGCATTCCGATGGGGTCGTACTTCTTCAGGATGGCGTTCAGCCGGTCGATCTGGGCATTCACCGGGTCGCTGGCCACCTTGTACTCGGAGTTGATGAGCAGCAGTTCCCACTTGTCATTCTTCAGGACCTCCGTCACCGACTCCGGCAGCACCTCCTCCGGGACCCGGGAACCCACTACGGACTCCAGGCCCAGGACATACTTCACGCCGTCCACGTCCTCCATCTCATGAATCATGGCGCGGACGGACCTGGCGGGGAGGCTGGCGTCCACCAGCAGCATGTGGGTGGACGCCACATCGAAGTCCTCGGACAGCTTGCTATTGGCGATGACGTAGCCGATGTCGTCCGGCAGGCTCTGGGCCATGTCGTAGTAGACCTCGTCGTTGGTCTTCTGATAGCCGCTCCAGGCCGGCGGGATCAGCAGGGCGAAGATCACCAGGAACACCGGGAACACCCGGATGACCCCCTTGGCGAAGCCGTGCATATCGGGGATCAGGGAGCGGTGCCGGGTCTTCTGCAGGGGCTTATCCAGCACCAAAATCAGCGCCGGGAGCACCGTCACACAGCCAATGACCCCCAGCAGCACCCCCTTTGCCATAACGATGCCCAAATCCCGGCCCATGGTGAAGGACATGAAGCACAGGGCGATGAAGCCCGCCACGGTGGTGACGGAGCTGCCCACCACCGACGCCAACGTCTCACTGATGGCGGCGGCCATGGCCTCCTCTTTGTTGCTGGACTGCCCCCGCTGCTCGTTGTAGCTGTTCCAGAGGAAGATGGAGTAGTCCATGGTGACCGCCAGCTGGAGCACCGCGGACAGGGCTTTCGTGATGTACGAAATTTCGCCCAGGAAGTAGTTGGTGCCCATGTTCAGCAGGATCATCATGCCGATGCTGGCCAGGAACACGAAGGGCACCAGCCAGCTGTCCAGCAGGAGCAGCATGGCGGCGCAGGCCAGCGCCACGGCGATGCCCACATACACCGGCTCTTCCTTTTCACACAGGTCCTTCAGATCGGTGACCAGGGCCGACAGGCCGGAGACGAAGCACTGTTCCCCGGCGATCTGCCGGATCTCCCGGATGGCGTCCATGGTCACGTCGGCGGAGGTGGAGGTGTCGAAGAAAATGGCCATCATGGTGGCGTGCTCCGTGTTGAAGGCGTCGTAGACCTTGTCCGGCAGCAGCTCCATGGGCACGGAGAGGTCCGCCAGGGAGTCGTACCAGAGGACCGTATCCACGTGGTCCACCTGCCCGATTCTGGCCTTCAGGTCTGCCGTCTCCTTCTCCGGCATATCCTCCACGATGAGGAAGGAGAACGCGCCCTTGCCGAAGTCCTCCATCAGCGCGTCCTGGCCGGTGACCGTCTCCATGTCCTCCGGCAGATAGTCCAGCATGTCGTAGTTGATCCGGGTCCCCGCCATGCCCAGCACCGACGGGATCATCAGCACCAGGGCGAGGATGAGGATCGGGACGCGGTATTTGACCACCGCTTTGGAAAAACGCATAGGGTATCACGCATCCTTTCAGTTGATATCATAAATGGAACAATCGTATAAACTTTCTGTGAACTCCCGTCACGGCATCTTGACAAGAGCCGCCCTGCTCACTATAATTGTTCCAAACAAAACGTTCTGTTTGGAACATATACAGTGAAAACATCAAATACCGTCTGGAGGTGCCGGGACTATGCTCAGAACATTATTGGTGTGCTTTTTGGCCGGGGCGGGAGCCGGACTGGGGACCGGGTTTGCCGGGATGAGCGCGGCGGCCGTCATCAGCCCCATGCTGATCACGTTTCTGGATATGCCGGCCTATGAGGCGGTGGGGATCGCCCTCGCCAGCGACGTGCTGGCCAGCGCGGTCAGCGCCTACACCTACGGGAGGAACAAAAATCTGGATATCCGCAACGGGCTGGTGATGATGGCGGCGGTGCTGCTCTTTACGCTGGTGGGCAGCTGGGCCGCCAGCAAGGTCCCCAATACCACCATGGGCAGCTTCTCCGTCTTTATGACGATGCTGCTGGGGATCAAATTCATCGTGCGCCCCGTGATGACCACCAAGGAGGCGATGGCCTCCGCCAGCACCCGGAAGCGGGTGGTGCAGTCCGCTCTCTGCGGCACAGGGGTGGGCTTCATCTGCGGCTTTGTCGGCGCGGGCGGCGGAATGATGATGCTGCTCCTGCTGACCAGCGTGCTGGGCTATGAGCTGAAGACCGCCGTGGGCACCAGCGTCTTCATCATGACCTTCACCGCCCTGACCGGCGCGGCCAGCCACTTTGCCATCGGCGGCGCGCCCGATCCGTGGTGTCTGGTCCTCTGCGTGGCGTTCACCCTGCTGTGGGCCAGGATCGCCGCCCTGTTTGCCAACAGGGCCAGCGCGAAGACCCTCAACCGGGCCACGGGTGTGGTGCTGACCGCCCTGGGCGTGGCGATCCTCTCCGTGAAGCTGATCCGGTAGCTCCGCCCTCCCCCCCTGTTCAAGAGAGAATATAGCGCGGAGACAGCCCGTCCCGCTATGGGCAAACGGCCCCCGATGCCCAAAAATCAGACACCGGGCAGGAAATGTCTGGATATTTTCTCCCCCGGACCGCTTGGCAGCCGTTGAAAAAACGCAATCGTTCAACCAGAAAAGTCCCATACAAAGCATTCCAAAATTTTACTGTGAGGTGGCCGCAATGAAGATCCCCTTCAATCTCTGGGAGCTCCAGGCTCCGATCCGCGCCCTCTACACCCAGTGTGTGGAGCCTGTCTGCCGGCAGTACGGCGTGACGCGGATCGAGCTGGATATCCTGCTGTTCCTCGCCAACAACCCCAGCCACGACACCGCCGCCGGCATCTCCGAGGCCCGGTATCTGGCGAAGTCCAACGTGTCCAACGCACTGAAAGCGCTGGAGAGCGCCGGGTATCTGAACCGGACCGCCGTGGAGAATGACAGGCGCCTGGTCCGCCTGTCGCTGACAGACCAGGCCGCGGCGGTGGTGGAGGCCGGGCGGGACGCCCAGAGCCGGTTTCTGGATATCGTCACCGAGGGCCTCACCATGGAGGACCGGGGGCGGCTGTACTCCTACATTTGGACCATGGAGAACAACATCAAAGCCCACCTGAAGGAGCACGGAAAGTGAGGGGATATGCGATGGCGAATCTGACGCGGGAGGCCATCCGGGATACCTTTTCGCAGCTGCTGGAGGAGCGCCCTCTGAGCCAGATCACGGTGAAGGACATTGTGACTGCCTGCGGCGTCAACCGGAACACCTTCTACTACTATTTTCAGGACATCCCCGCCCTGGTGGAGGAGATGGTGGAGGAGGACGCCCAGCGGATCATCCGGAAGTATCCCCGGGTGGACTCCATCGAGCAGTGCCTGGACGCGGCCATCGAGTTCGCCATGGCCCGCCGCCGGGCGGCGCTGCACCTCTTCAACTCCACCAACCGCTCCGTCTTTGAACAGTACCTGTGGCGGGTGTGCGAATATGCGGTGGAGCGCTACGCGGAGTCGATCCTGGCCGGGCATACCGTGCGGGAGGAGGACCGGGAGGTCATGATCCGGGACGAGGCCTGCACCGCCTTCGGCGTGGCCATGTGGTGGATGGAGCACGGCATGAAGGAGGATTTGCGCGGACGGTTCCACCGGGTCTTCGAGCTGAAAAAAGGCTTTATTGAGGAGATCATCCGCAGAAGCGAGGTAAGCTGATTCTTTTTCTTGAAAGAAAAAGAATCAAAAAGAACTTTGATCTCGCTCTCAAATCCCTGCTATTCCATATTTTCAGCACGGTAACGCTGGATTGTTCTGACTGAAAATAAGCATTGTACCGCCATCAAGGCGCTGCGTCCCTCTGATGTTCCATGGAAGACCGATATCATAATTCCACGTAAAATGCCCCCGGTGTCTGCTTGTCAGACACCGGGGGCCTAGTTTTTCAAATCCCCTCCGCTCCCAGGAAACGGAGGCGAACGATGTGTTGGAAGAAAAATATTCCAAATAAAGAGATAGCGGCCAACCTCACGGTTGGCCGCTTTTTGTTAAAACGACATTTCTTACAGTTTTATGTGAAAATTAGATATCTTTCTCAAACTGCGTATTGACGTAGGAGCTTTTCTCTCTCCTGCGCAGCCGACTGAAGAGTGTTGTCATGAGCGTGGGCAGGGTGAGCAGCTTTGCGGGATGCGTCTCGGTGATAAAGCGGATGGGACAGTTTTCCCCCAGGAGGATCCCGATAAGCACCAATCCCCAGAGGATCAAAAAGATATCCTCAAGGGCGGTATATAATTTAAGCTTCATCAGAGTGCCATCCTTGCGAAATGCGCTTCCATAAACGGAGCTTCGCGGCTCTTAACTTCGCACCGTAGTGGCTGGTACAGAGTACCGCAGTGATGAGCGCGCCCGTCACAAGGCCCAGGACTCCGTTCGCAATCGCCTCGGCAGGCTGCGTATCTATAAGCCCTGAGAAATTAATTGCCACGTAAACCGCTATCCCCACAAGCCCCATAACGCAGACAATGTGCAATCTCTTTGCGAAAGATTCCTTTTCGGCATTGTTGTACTCTGCGATCTTCAGTAATGTTTCTTCTTCGTGTTTGTCCATGCCTCTGTCTTTCCTTTCTCCATCTAAAATCTCTCCGATTTCCACAGTGTAAAACTTCGACATCTGAATAAGCAAATCAAAGTCCGGCATTGTCACGCCGTTTTCCCAACGGGAAACACTTCGATTGGATACGCCCAGCATCTCTGCAAGCTACTCCTGCGTCAATGCTTTTTCACTGCGAAGCTCTTTGAGGAACTTTCCAACTTTTTGCTGGTCCATGATGTGTTCACCCCCTTTCGCGTTCAGAATAGCGCATCGGGCGGGCAAAGTACAGGACAGAGGCTGAGAATTATGCCAATTACATATAGACAAAAGGAAACTTTCCCAAAATATCGCGGCAAGCTAATGAAAGAGCTTGATTGGGGCATTTACGAATATCTGCTTGACGGGCAGGAAAAGCATTTGAATATCCGGGCATTTTCGCCGGAAATGGCGCGGGCGGCGAATGAAGGATATCCAGGTAAAAGCCTGGACTGTCCCAGCTCCTAGCGGAGAGGCGGGCTCAATAGCGCCTGATCTCCATACTCTCGTCGTCCTCGCCCTTTTCGATGGAGCGGATGACCATGTCGTACTCCATCTGGTCGCTGACCTTCACGTGGACCCGCTCCCCGGCCCTGTGCCCCAGGAGGGCCTTGCCCACCGGCGACTCCTTGCTGATGAGGCCCTTGGACGCGTTCTGCCGGAGGGTAGTCACCACCCGCAGGGTCATCTCACGGCCCAGCTTCTCATTGAAGACCACCACCGTGTCGAACAGCCCCACCGCGTCCTCCTGGGACCCGGCGGAGATCACCTTGGCGGTCCGGATCATCCGCTCCAGGTAGCGGATGCGGCTGTCGTTGCGGTTCTTCTCCTGCTTGGCGCACTTGTATTCAAAATTTTCACTGAGGTCGCCGAAGGCCCTGGCCGTCTGCACGTCCTCAATGAGCTTGGGCCGCAGCACCCGCACCCGGTAGTTGATCTCCTCCTGCATCTTCTGGATATCGACCTCCGTCAACTCGTCATACATCAGAATCCCACCTTTTTCAAATCTGGAATCAGCGCCGCCGGAGCGGCGCCGCCTTGGCCGGAGCAGGGACAGTATAGCACAAACAGCGGGCGGATGCAATCACAGACATCGCCACAAAGAATACTCCGCGCCCAGATGCGGAAAGGGAGCCGCCGCAGGATGAAATCCCCTTGCGGCAGCTCCCCTTGAGATGCGGAGTCCTGATACTATATTATTAAATAGAACAAATCCGTTTACCGCTTCGCGGTTTTCCGGTTCTCCCAGCGGCTGACGAACACAGCGCAGGCGATATCGCCGGTGACGTTCAGGCAGGTACGGCCCATGTCGAAGAGCCGGTCCACCGCCAGGATCAAGCCCACATAGTCCACCGGGATGTTCAGGCTGGTCAGCACCATGGTCAGCATGATGAGGCCTGCGCCCGGCGTACCGGCGGTGCCGATGGCGGACAGGGTGGCGGTGACCACCACCAGGACCATCTGGCCCAGGGTCAGGTGGACGCCCGCGCAGGAGGCCAGGAACACCGTGGCCACGCACTGATAGATGGCGGTGCCGTTCATGTTCACCGTGGCGCCCAGGGGCAGGACAAAGGAGGAGATATCCGGGTCAGCGCCCATGGCATCCGTGCACTCCTTGGACACCGGCAGGGTGGCCGCGGAGGAGCTGGTGGAGAAGGCGAAGGTCATGGCGGGGAAGGCGCCCTTGAAGAAGGCCAGGGGGCTCATGCCCGCCAGGAATTGGGCGGACAGGGAGTAGATCACCACGGAGTGGACCACGTAGCCGATGTACGCGCAGAGGATGACGATGGCCAGATTGCCCACGATGTTGGGGCCCTGGGTGGCCACCACCCACGCCATGTAGGTGAACACGCCGATGGGGCTGAGGCCGATGATGAAGCCCATCAGCTTCTCGATCACCGCGTAGAAGGAGGACACAATGTCCTTAGCCAGCTGGCCCTTCTGGCCGGCGGCCAGGATGGAGCCGCCGAAGAACACGGCGATGACGATGACCTGGAGCATGTTGGCCTCGCTGAACGCCTTCCACATGTTGGAGGGGAAGATGTTCACCAGGGTGCTCATGAAGCCCTGGAACTCGCCGCCCTCGAAGGTGGAGCCGTCCTGGGACAGCACGGGGAACAGGTTGGCGTTGTTGAAGATGTTGGCCACGATCAGGCCGATGACACAGGCGATGGCGCTGGTGGCCAGGAAGTACAGCAGGGTCTTGACGCCCACGGAGCCGACCTTCTTCATGTCGCCCATGGAGACGATGCCGTCGATCATGCTCAGCAGGACCACGGGCACCACCAGGAACTTCAGAAGGTTCAGGAAGATATCGCCGAAGGGCTTGAGATAGTTGGTGGTGAACGCACCGCCCACTTCAGCGCCGACGAAGAAGTAGCAGATCAGGCCCACGATGATACCGGCCACCAGGGCGATCAGAATTTTGACAGGAAGGCTGAGTTTCTTTTTCATCTCTTATTTCCCTCCCATCAGAAGATGCCCTGCTCCATCATAGCCTCGGCGACCTTCTTGAAGCCCGCCAGGTTGGCGCCGGCCACCAGGTTGTAGCCCAGGCCGTACTCCTCGGCGGCCTCCATGCTCACCCGGTGGATGTTCTCCATCATCTTCTTCAGCTGTGCGTCCACCTCGTCGGCAGTCCAAACTAGCCGCTCGCTGTTCTGGCTCATCTCCAGCGCGCTCACGCCCACGCCGCCGGCGTTCACCGCCTTGGACGGCGCCACGATCATGCC
>CANQCS010000137.1 GCA_947589745.1 uncultured Oscillospiraceae bacterium | reverse complement strand
GCCAGCATGAAGGGCTGGAGGCCCACCACCTTGGAGGCGGCCACGGCGGAGAAGTCAATGAGGGGGACCACCGCGCCGGAGGCGTCCAGGGCCGTGGCGCCGAAGGCGTTGGCCACGAGGGCCACCACATAGGAGCCCACCACGCCCAGGAGGATCGGGATGATCTTCACCATGCCCTTGCCCCAGATGTTGGCCACCACGATAATGGCGATGGCCACCAGGGCCAGCCACCAGCAGGTCTTGGCGTTGTTCACCGCCGAGGGGGCCAGGTTCAGACCGATGAGGATGATGATGGGGCCGGTGACCACCGGGGGCAGGAACCGCATGACCTTGTGGACGCCCACCACCTTGATGACGGCGGCCAGGACCACATAAAGGAGGCCCGCCACCACCACGCCGCCCAGGGCGTAGGCCAGCTTGTCCTCCGGGGCCATGTTGGCGTAGATGCCGGTGTCCAGCTGGGACACCGCCTCGAAGCCGCCCAGGAAGGCGAAGGATGAGCCCAGGAAGGCGGGCACCTTCATCTTGGTGCAGACGTGGAAGAACAGGGTGCCCACACCGGCGAAGAGCAGTGTGGTCTGGATGCTGAGGGGCAGGCCGTAGCCACTGACCAGGATGGGCACCAGGACGGTGGCGCCAAACATGGCGAACATGTGCTGGAGGCCCAGAATCAGCATCTTGGGCACACCCAGGGTCCGGGCGTCGCGGATGGGTCCTTCATTGTTCATTTTTGTTCTCTCTCCTTTTCTTTTTTGTAGCCGCAAAAAAGCGGCGGCCGCACACCAGCGGCCGCCCGGCAACCGGAGGGGGAAAGACTGAGGCGGGACCTCCGCGGACCGGGCCAGCCGCGCACAGCGTTCCGGGACATTTCGCCTCTCTCCCCCACCGGGGTCCATCATAGCAGAAAAGATCGAAAAAAGCAAGAGAAAACCACGTTTTTTCCCACGCTCCGCCGCAAATGGCGGAGGCCGTCAGCGGAGGCGGTCCCGCACCGACGCCAGCAGCCCGGAGCAGCCGTCCCAGACGTCCCGCCAGGTGGCGTCGAAATCGCCGGTGTACCAGGGGTCGGCCACCTCCTGGCCGGGGCGGTTCGCGTAGTCCAGCAGCAGATGGATCTTTTCGTCCGGGTCCCCGCCGCAGAGGCGGCGCATGTTCCACAGGTTGGCCCGGTCCATGCCGATGAGCAGGTCGAAGCGGCCGTAGTCCCGCCGGGTGAGCTGCCGGGCGGTCTTGCCGGCGCAGCCGATGCCGTGCTCCGCCAGCTTCCGGCGGGCGGGGGGATAGACCGGGTTGCCGATCTCCTCCGTGCTGGTGGCCGCGGACTCGATGTGGAAGTTGGCGGCCAGGCCGGCCTTCTCCACCATGGTTTTCATCACGAACTCCGCCATGGGGCTGCGGCAGATGTTGCCGTGGCAGACAAATAAAATTCTGAACATATCTTTCATGGCAAAACAGATGACCTCCGTATCTGGCAGCAGATTTATTTTAAGGTTGTCCCGGTCAGTTCTTTATAGGTCGGACTTCTGTACAACAAGGTTTCTTCCTCTTCACGACAACGTACTTTCTTCAACACGGTCCACCGGGATTGGTTTTCCCGATAGTCCGACATGTCCTTACAGAATACCGATTTACAGTAGTATGCGCCTGAATCCTTATCCAGGAATAGAAAAACGCCCTCGCCGGTCTCCTCGCTGTATAGAAGGTACTTCGCCTTTATCGTGGAATAGAAAGACAATTTCTTCGGAGAAAAATCATAGATAGAAAAGTCCGACTCCAGTATGTACGACAGGGATATGCTAGCCTCCAGCCGCTGGGATATCTTGGGCCAACTGGCGCTCTTTTCTATCAGAATATCATCCAGCTTACCGGAAAGCAGCGCCTCTACCAGTTTTTCGCCGCGATACTCATTCCTGTGCAGTTTGAAATCAATATCGTTGGCATAGTGGATACCGGAAAGGTGGTCAAAATCGAGCGGCCGGAATCAAAGCGCTATTTGCCGGAGTTCCCCCTTGCGGCCTATGGTAAAGAGATAAGACGTGTTCAGCAGAAAATCCCATGCTCCTGCCGCAGTCAAAAACAGTCCCATTTCGACACCCCGCACAAAAGAGAAAGCCCCACCGGCCAGTGGGGCTTTCCTTGACGCATTCTTTCGGTGCGACCACCTATTCAGCCTGCGGCAGCGTCCTGCCCAAAACGATGCTCCACACAGGACCGAAGCTGACCCGGCCCGGTGCTTCCGCGCAGCGATGGCCGGTCATGCCGCCATCTACACTATCATTATACGGAAAACCGTGCCCTATGTCAATCATTTTCTGGCGGCTGGCCAGCGCTGCTGGCCAGCGCTAGACTTTTGGGGCGGTTTGTGGTACGATGAGGGTGGGCGTTCCCCGCATACACATTTGCTACCTGAAAGGTGTGGTACATATGAACGATCTGCCCACTGCCATACACGTAGGCATCATCCTCCTGGGGACCGTGGCCGTGGCCACGGTGCACCGCGTCCTCTACCGGATGGTGTCCAAAAAGCACCTGTTCTGGCTGTTCCTCAACAACATCATCCAGGGTGTCATCTACCTGGTGGGGTTCCTGTGGGCCGTGTCCGTGATCCCGCAGCTCAGCAAGGTGTCCACCACCCTGCTGGCCGGTTCCGGCATCCTGGCCCTGGCCGTGTCGCTGTCCGCCCAGGAGTCCCTGGGCAATATCGTCAGCGGCCTCTTTATCTCCATCTACCGGCCGTTCAACGTGGGCGACCGCATCAAGCTCATCAGCTCCGGCGTGGTGGGCTACGTGGAGTCCATCACGTTGCGGCACACCATCATCAAGACCTTGTCCAACACCCGCATCACCGTGCCAAACTCGATCATGAACAAGGAGATCGTGGAGAACAGCGACATGGTGGAGGAGATCGCGTCCTACTATGTGGATGTGAGCATCTCCTACGAGAGCGACATCGACCGGGCCAGGGCGATCATGGCCGATATCGTGGGCAGCCACCCGCTGTATGTGGACGTGCGGAAGGACCTGACCGAGGAAAAGGTCCCCGTGCTGATGCGGGCCTTTGAGAGCAGCGGCGTCGCCCTGCGCGCCCGCGTGTGGACCAAGACGGTGGACGACAATTTCCGGGCCTGCAGCGATATTCGGATCGAAATTTTAAAGCGGTTCCGGAGAGAGGGGATCGAGATTCCCTATACCAAGATCAAGCTGGTGGAGGACGAGGACAGCCAGCCGTAGCGAAACAGAAAACCGTCCGCGGACCGGCCACCCGATCCGCGGACGGTTTTTTGCCGGCACTGGGTTTGAACGCACGCGGTGGGACACACAGGCTTCAGGGTTCCTCCAGCGAACCGCGGAGCAGAGAGACCCAATCGCTTCTTCCGTACAGAAATCGGACGATATGCACTGTCCGGGTATCCCGGCTGACCGTGTAGAACGCCAGGTATTTCTTCACCCGCAGGCACCGGATGCCCCAGGCAGCCAGGACCTTGTCGTCGATCAGCGCGTACCGCTCCGGCATCTGCGCCAGACTGCCGGCGGCGGCTTCCAGCCCGTCCAGCAGCGCGTCCGCCGCCCGGGGATTTTTCAGCGTGTACTCAATATAGTCCACGGCCCGCGCAATGTCGCGCTCCGCCGCTCTCGTGATGTGAATTTGATAGGTCATTTTTTCCGGCGGCCTCTGATGCCGGAAAGCGCCTCGGAGAGAGGCCGGGTGTCGCCCCCGGCCACGTCGGCCAGCCCCTCCTGGAGCAGTCCGTAGAGCTCGAATTTTCCCACCAGCTGCTCATAGGCCTCAATGCTCATCACCGCCAGGTCGCCTTTCCCGTTCTTGGTGATGAAAACCGGCTCGTCATACTCGTGACAGAAGTTCGAAATCTCGTTGTAGCAGTTGCGGAGATCCGCGCTGGAACGGATATGCGGCATGGTAACACCTCCTTTGATACAAATATTATAGGCAAATTTCTTTATCATGTCAAGAAAAAATAAGTCCCGCCGCAGAGACTGCGGCGGGGCTTCCTGTTCTGGAGCTGGTGGGGTGACTCGAACACCTGACCTGCTGATTACGAATCAGCTGCTCTACCGACTGAGCTACACCAGCGCACTCACAACGTGCCTACTATACCATACTTTTTTGCCGCCGTCAAGAGTGAGACGGCGGTTTTTTTGTTCCGTCATTTCGACGGTTTTCTCGGTCAAAATTCTCCGTTTTACCGTTGCATGAAACCGTGCAACTTTTCGGCGGTTTCGGGCATATATTTAGCGAGGTTTTCGCTGCCACATCTAATCTGTAAAGGAGAATGCACAAATGCAACGGACCAGCAATTATCAGCTCCCGCAGTGGGAAAAAGAGGACCGGATCTTGATGGAGGACTTCAACGAGATGTGCGCCAACATCGAGTCCGCCATCGACGGGGCCAAAGACGAGGCCAGCGGGGCGGACCAGGAGCTGCGGCAGGAGATCGGCAACTGCTTCTCGCCGGAGAACAAGCCCTACGTCATGGCCGCCTACACCGGCACCGGCGAACAGCAGACCATCGACCTCGGGTTCCGCCCCGCCGCCGTGATCGTGTTCGAGCGCACCTACGCCGCCTACCCCGCCGCGGGGTACTCCGCCCCCTCCCTGCACACCGGCGAAAGCGGCACGAGGCGCGTCGTCGGCATCACCGGGAGAGGGTTCGTGCTGAGCGCACAGAGCAGCACCGCCGACTACCCCCGCGTCAACAGGGCGTCGGAGGGATATCTGTACATCGCGCTCCGCTGAGCGGGCAAGGAGGGAAGACCCCCAGGGCCGAAGCCCCGGGGGTCCTCTTCTTCAATTGCGGTCAGTCGCGCGAGTCGTCAGGATCAGGTCCCGGAACCGTCGACGAACACGACCGTGGCGGGCACGTCGATGTAGTCGGTGTACACGTCATCGCTCGTACCGGCAGAGAGGGTGAACCGGATGGTCAGAGACAAATCGCCGGTCTTGTCGCCAGTGGGCGGGGTCTGCCAGCCGTCTGCGATGGTGAGCGGGTTCGTGGTGTCGGGAGCAGCGCTGGTCCAAACTAAGGTGTTCCAGTTCTTATCCTTCATCTGGTCTTTTACGAGGGCGAGAAGTTTAGTCTCAGCGGTGGGCAGATTGTTCTTGTCGAGGGTGATACGCAGGGTCTCCTTGAACGCCTTTTCAGCGGCGGTCTTAAGTGTAGCGAGATCCCAAGCGACCGCTTCTTCAGGGGTAGCCACGCGGACAGTCACAGTGATTTTCTTTGTGACACTACCATCAGTAGACTTGAACTCCAGCTCCTTGATGCCGACGCTGGAAATCTCATCGGATTCTCCAATGGGGTTATCACTATCCTCGCTCTTATAGACAGAGTCGCCGGTAGCCTTGACATAGTCCTTCCACTTCTGGTTGCTTGTAACATTGGTCTCTTTGGCAATGATCAGTTCATAAGCACCAGGGGTAGTGGGATCTTCGCGGAACAGATAGCCCGAAGTGGCCGGAGTAACAGCCTCCAGGCGTACATCTACAGTCTTCGCGCCGACATCCGCAGCATTGTACTCGTTGACTTTCGTCTCGTAGTTACGAGTACCAGTATTGATGGTGAAACGCCCAGTCCCGTCGGTCTTGACCTTAAGAGGAAGTTTAGTCACCTTTTCGCCGTTCGTGGCGTCACGCTCAAGCTCGAGGAACTTCTTGTAAGCCTTGACGGCAGCGGCCTTGTCGGCTGCCGCATCCTTGGTGGTGGAGTCCTCAACGGCATCGACCTTCTCCACGATCGTCTTGATGGCGGCAATGGCCTCATCCAGACCGGTCAGGTACTCGGCCAGGTCCTTCTTGGTCTTGTCATAGGCGCTCTGGGTGGTGGAGGTGGTCATCAGAACGTACAGCTTGCCCTCCAGATCCGTGACCTTCTTGTTGGCCTCGATCATGTTGGGGGTGCCGTCAGTCAGATTGAAATAGCTGGTAGTGGAGGTCTTGTTGAACGTAGCGACTTTCTTGGCGTTCTCAATCAGACCGTGGTTACTACCACCAGTGGTTGTCACCTTCGTAAGGGCAGCGTCAGCGCTAGCCTTCACGGTGGCGGTCATCTTGGACCAGCTCTTCTCAGCGCTCTTGTAGTCGACAGCAGCCTGGAGCAGACCGTTGACAAGAGCCTTCTTGGCAGTGGGATCCGTCTCCTCAGCATACTTCTTCTCGGCCTTGATCAGCGTGTCAGCGATGTTGTCGATCTCCCAGCCCTGGATGGTCTCCACGGCGGCATCCCAATCGGGATGGTTCAGGGTCTCGACCTGCTTGGTCACAGCGGCGTCAGCCTTGATCTCGTTGTAGGCCTTGATAGCGGCAGCCTTGGCGGCCTTGATCTCATCGTCAGAGGCATCCAAACCGCTCTCCAGCTTCTTGCTGGTCACGATGTCGACATTGTCAATGATGCCCTCGACCTTGTCGACCAGGGGCTTGATGGCGGCCATAGCCGTCTCGATGGCCTCCTTGGCCTCCTTGGCGTCAGCGGCGGACTCTTCGTCCAGAGTGAGCAGGTAGTAATCCCACTCGCTGGGAGTGTCCTCAAGACCGTCCAGAGCAGTCTGGACCGTCTCGATGTTGTCCCAGGTCTGGTTCTCGGCCTTGCTCAGGTCGGGCAGATCGGGGTCGTCCAGAGCCTCAGCGTTGTCGGTGTCGGCGCGCTTCAGAGCGCCGGTGACCTGGGTCAGGAGAATGGTCTCACCAGCGGCCTTCAGAGCGGCGGCGACCACGTCGTTGGCACCGTCGACCTTCTCATAGGCGATAGCGGCCTGATAGAGGGCCTCCTTGGCAGCCAATGTGGCTTCCTTAGCGGCTTCCTTAGCGGCGGCGTCAGCTTCATTTTCAGCCGTCTTGGCCTCCTGATACTTGGTATCAGCGGCGACCAGGGCCTCGGCCAGCTTCTTGCCCTCAACGGCAGCGGCCTTGGCGATCTCGGCGTCCAGCTCAGCCTCGGCCTTAGCCAGGTCGGCGTTGGTGTCGGCGTTCTCGGCCTTGGCCAGGTCGTCCTCATAGTCCTCCTGGACCTTGTCGATGGCGGCCTTGGCGGCGTTCAGCTTCTCCAGAGTGCCGTCCTCGATGGCGGCAGTGGCACCGGCGATGGCATCCTCCACGGCCTTGGTGAAGCCGGCGTCTTCCAGCTTCTTCTCGGCGGCGGCGATGGCGTCCTTGGCCTCCTGAACAGCGGCCTTCTCGTCGGCGGTCAGCTCGGTGGTCTCGGCGGCAACAGCGTCGTCGAGGGCCTTCTCAGCAGCGGCCAGGGACTCGGCGGTGGCGTCGGTCTTGGCAGCGGCCTCCTTGGCGGTCTTGACGGCCTCGGCGATGGTGTCGCGGATTTCCTTCTCAGGAGCAGTGCCGGGGATGGTCACGGTGATCTGGGTGTCCAGAGGCACCTCAACACCGTAGACGATCAGGACGATATCATAGACCAGGGTGTAGCCGGTCTCGGCGGTGCCGCTGCTCTTCTCCTCGTTCCAACGGACCTCGATGGTGGTGTTGGCGCTGGGAGTAGTGGTGGTGTCGTCAGCGTCAGCGCTGGCGGCCATCACGACGGCGGCGGAACCGGTCACGGCCTTGGGATCGCCGT
>CANQCS010000136.1 GCA_947589745.1 uncultured Oscillospiraceae bacterium | reverse complement strand
ACGGCGATCCCAAGGCCGTGACCGGTTCCGCCGCCGTCGTGATGGCCGCCAGCGCTGACGCTGACGACACCACCACTCCCAGCGCCAACACCACCATCGAGGTCCGTTGGAACGAGGAGAAGAGCTCCGGCGACGCCGAGACCGGCTACACCCTGGTCTATGATATCGTCCTGATCGTTTACGGTGTTGAGGTGCCTCTGGACACCCAGATCACCGTGACCATCCCCGGCACTGCCCCCGCCAAGGACATCCGCGACGATCTGAAGGCCGCCATCGAGGCCGCCGAGAAGGCCGCCGCCGATGAGAAGGCCACTGCCGAGACCCTGGCCGCCGCTCAGAAGGCCCTGGCTGACGCCAAGACCAAGGCTGCTGCCGAGAAGGCTCTGACCGCCGACGAGACCGCCGCTGTCGAGGCTGCCGAGAAGAAGCTGGCTGACGCCGTCAAGAATCTCGACACCAGCGCCCTCCAGGCCAAGGTCGACGCCGCTGTCAAGCAGGCCGCCGAGGCCGTCGAGGATGGCACTCTGGAGAAGCTGAACGCTGCCAAGAAGGCCATCACCGACCTTGAGGAAGACACCAAGAACCCCCTGTCCGACGCTCAGAAGGCCCAGCTGGCCACCGCCAAGATCGACCTGGAGGCCGCTCTGGCTAAGGCTGCCGCCAGTGAGGCTGCCGCTCTGGCTGACGCCCTGATCGCCGCCGACAAGACCTACTGCGACGCTTACGACGCCTATACGGCGGCCGACAAGGCTAGCAAGGCCACCAAGGACGAGCTGGCTGCACTCAAGGCCGATATGCTCAAGGCCAAGGAGGGCCTCTACGCCGCCGCCCTGGATTATGCCGAGGCTGACGTGAACGGCAGTGTCACCACCGCTCTTACCAACGACACCACTCGCAAGACCGCTGTTGCCAACGCCAACTCCCGCGCCAACTGTGACGAGGCCGAGACCTTTGCCACCAAGTCCCTGGTCTCCAACCCCACTTGGGCCACTGTCAAGAAGATGCTGGACGATCAGGAGGCCCTGGAGGCCACTCCCAGCCAGTGGGATCTGTATCTGCTGGATGCCGAGGAGGAGGACGTGACCGACGCCGAGGCCAACAGTACCGCTCTGAAGAAGGCTCTGGCCGAGCAGAAGGCTCTGGGCGATGAGCTCCAGGGCATCATGGACAACATCCTGATCGCCATCGAGGATGGCGACCGTTATTCCGACGCGGAGCGCAAGACCGCCCGGGAAGCCGCCGTCAAGGCCTATGCCGCGATCGCGGGTGACCAGACGAAGGCCGCCGCTGTTAAGGCCATGGAGTATCCCGGCTGGGCCAAGAAGGGTACCGACGAGCACGACCACGAGTGGACGCCCGATGAGAGTGCTGCCGTTAAGGAACTCCAGAAACTGATCGGTTCTGAGATCAAGGTGAAGAAGGCTGCATGGGACACTGCCACCACCGCTGCTGCCAAGGCTACCGCACTCCAGAGCCTCTATGAGGCCGCCATCGCCTATGTGCAGTCCGGCGCTTGGACCAACAAGACGACCAACGATGACGAGGTCGGCAAGATTGTCAAGGGCGCCGTGGACGCTCCGGGCGTCAACGCGCTTCTCGTCAACGCGAAAGATATCCTCAGCCTGGGCAACACCGCCGCTACCATGAAGGACCTTGTGTCCCTCCGTCTGGCTCTCGCGAATCTCACCGACGTCGAGGAGCAGTTGTTCCTGCTGATTGAGGGCAAGGAGGTTAGTTCCGGGAGTACTGCTAACTACCTGAAGTACAAGATCACTGGCGCTGACAAGGTCGCTAAGGCTTCGGAGGCTCTTGACCTCATGCAGACCGTCATCGACAAGGTGAACTATGTCGATGGCAAGCAGCCCACTGCGGCCGGTACCGGTGTTGAGGACATTCCCGCCGCCAAGACGCCTTCCCCTGACGAGATCCAGGCCGCCAAGAAGGCTGCTATCGAAGCCTACGAGGCCTTCAAGGCTCTGGATGCGAAGGATAACAACATCGACGAATCGACTTTGGGTACCAACATTTACCGCGCCAACGGTTCGAATGCCTGGACTGCTTACTACGTCAATCAGGTGACCACCGTGTATCCCAACGCTGTGCCTCGCAATGCGAATGTTACGCTGGAGCAGGTGACGGGCACCGAAAATCTGGGCAAGCTGCTCAAGAAGGATGCTAACCACTACGAGCTCGTGCTGACCACTGACGCTACCAACGGTGGCTTCAAGAAACTTTGTGACAGTAGTGAGCAGGCGTATATTGGCACCATCCTGAAGGCGGCTGCCGGTTCTGTGTATAACACGGCGACTCCCACCACCGATCCTCTGAACAAGACGCAAGGCAAGAAGTTCAACAGCTTGGCCGCTACCGGTGCCACGGATGTCATGTCCCTTGACTTCCTGGGGATCGGGACCGGTGCTGTGACGCAGACCATTATCCTGACCGTCCGCACCGCGACCGAGAAGGAGAAGTGGGATTGGACCCTCGAGCTCATGGAGGAGGCCATCGCGGAGATGACCGCTGGCAATTCGATCACCCTGGCTGGCGAGGTTCAGAAGGGTGACGTCACCGCGGCGGCTACCGCTGTCAAGGATGCCCTCACCACCACTGCGATCGGGCCCACCAACAAGGCTACTGCGGGTCAGTGGATCGATGCTGCTCAGATCACGGTCGCTAAGTCCGCCGCTGTTCCTCCGTATGAGGAGCCCGCTGAGGACACGGTCGGTACCGTCAATATCACCATGACGATCCGTGTCACGGACAACAAGGTCGAGGATCAGGTAGTGAATTCCGAGACTTACGATCTGACCCTCGCCGTGACCGCGAAGTTCGTGACTGCCTAAAACAAGAAACTACCGGTAGAGGTAGAGTCCATCATTACGGGATTGACCCCCGGGGCTTCGGCCCCGGGGGTCTTCCCCCGCTTATTGAAAAGCGATGTAAAAATATTTGTGATCCTTATGGTTCAAGTCGGTGGACTCGCTGGAGGATTCGTTTTCCAGGTGGAAACCGTCCGCCGTGAATTTGACCTTCGCGGAAGACCCGGCAAAGTCACCGGAGACAAAGATGGTGGGATCTGTCCCTCCGTAGGCGGGGTATTCCGAATAGATACAGGGCCAAACGATCACCGCAGAGGGCTTGAACCCAAGGGTGATATCATGTGCGAGCCCGGTGCCGTTGTACTGTCCCACCGCGAAGTGCTTGTAGGTGAGGGCGGTCTGCTTTGCCGCGTCGGCGGCGGCCTGTGCCGTAGCGGCGTCGTTCTTGGCCCCGAGGATCCCGGTGTCGATGTTGGCCATGGCCCCGTTGAAGTCCTCCATCAAGATCCGGTCCTCTTTTTCCCACTGCGGGAGCTGATAATTGCTGGTCCGTTGCATTTGTGCATTCTCCTTTACAGATTAGATGTGGCAGCGAAAACCTCGCTACATATATGGCCCGAATCCCCCAAAAGTTGCACGCTTCCGTGCAACGGCAAATCAGAGAATTTCTGATTCCAAATTTGTGCAAAAAAACAGAGCTTGACAAGGCAAGCTCTGTTTGTCAGATAACCGAAGCCCCGCCGTCCTCCCGAACGGCGGGGCTTTTTATTGCGCTTTTACCGGATAATAATGGCCTCCCGCTCCGCGCCCACGGACACGTAGGTGATGTGGCAGCCAATCTGGCTCTCCACATACTCCACGTACTTCCGGGCAGCCTCGGGCAGGTCCTCCCACGTCCGCACCCCGGAGATGTCGCACTTCCAGCCGGGCATATACTCCATCACCGGCTTGGCGTCGGCCAGCAGGGCGGGGAAGGGGAACTCGTCGGTGATCTCACCGTTCAGCTCATAGTGGGCGCAGATGGGGATCCGGTCCATGTAGCTGAGGATATCCAGCTTGGTCAGGGCGATATCGGTCGCCCCCTGGCACTGCACGCCGTAGCGGGTGGCCACCAGGTCGATGGGCCCCACCCGGCGGGGCCGGCCGGTCTTGGCGCCGTACTCGCCTCCGGCCTCCCGGAGCTGGTGGGCGTCGTCGCCGAAGAACTCACAGGTGAAGGGGCCCTCGCCCACGCAGGAGGAGTAGGCCTTCACCACGCCCACCACCTTGTCCAGCCGCGCTCCGGGCAGCCCGGAGCCCACCGGCGCATAGGCGGCGATGGCGTTGGAGGAGGTGGTGTAGGGGTAGATGCCGTAATCCAGGTCCCGGAGGGAACCCAGCTGGGCCTCAAAGAGGATGCGCTTGCCGTCCTTTTCGGCCTTGCGGAGGAAAGCGCCAGTGTCGCAGATGTAGGGCTTGATCTTCCCGCCGAAGTCCTCGATCCAGGCGTGGAGGGCCTCCTTGGTCCAGGGCTTGGCGCCGTAGACCTTTTCCAGTGTCAGGTTCTTCCACTCCAGAATGCCGTCCAGCCGCTCCCACAGCTTCTCGGGGTACAGCAGTTCCCCGGCCAGCACGGTTTTCTTCTGGTACTTGTCGGAGTAGAACGGGGCGATGCCCTGTTTGGTGGAGCCGTATTTTTTATCCGCCAGCCGCAGCTCCTCCAGCTCGTCCAGCTCCCGGTGCCAGGGCAGCAGCAGGGAGGCCCGGTCGCTGATCTTGAGGTTGTCCGGCGTGATGGCCACGCCCTTGGCGGCCACGTCCTGCATCTCGTTCCAAAGGCTCTCGCAGTCCAGGGCCACGCCGTTGCCCAGGATATTCACCACGCCTTTCCGGAAGATGCCGGAGGGCAGCAGGTGCAGGGCGAACTTGCCCAGGTCGTTGACCACGGTGTGCCCGGCGTTGCCGCCGCCCTGGTAGCGGATGACCACGTCGTACTCCTCGGTGAGCAGGTCCACCATGCGGCCCTTGCCCTCGTCGCCCCAGTTGATGCCTACGATAGCGGTTAACATTGTTTCGTCCCCCATATCATTCGCAATTCGCAGCTTATGTGCGCGAAGTCCGTCCCCGCACACAAAGTTTAGAATATCATAGATCGGGGAAAATTACAACCGCAATATCGCGGTAAAGAAGAAAAGTTTCTGTGAATTCGACGGTCTGCGCTATTGGTATTTCCGGCCCGCCGCGTAGACGGGGAGGAACAGCCCGCCCAGCGTCACCGCCAGCGTCGCGCCCAGCAGCACCATCTCCACGCTGGCGCCGAGAGACAGCCGGACCGCCGCCAGCCGGACGGCGGAGTAGATCCCCGGCCACAGCACCAGGGTGCCCACGCACCAGCCCCGGGCCGCGCTGAGGATGTGGGGCCAGTTGCTGTTGTTGAAGCGGATGCCGGGCAGGTTCATGCGGAACATCCCGGAGGAGTAGAAGTTGATCTTGTTCTCGTCGTAGAACGACGGCAGCCGCTCCTTGGCGAAGAACACGAAGTGGACGCCGAAGATAGCCGCCAGCAGCGGCGGCAGATACAGCGTCACGTTCCCGTCCGGCAGCATCCGCCACCGCAGCAGCGCCAACGCCAGCCCCGCCCCGCCCAGAAGGAGGGACGCCAGATAGACCGCGATCCACCGGCGGCGGACGGTCCGCTGCCCGCTCTGCTCCTGGGCGGTCAGCTCCAGGCTGCCCCGGACGATGGGCTCCACATCCCGCACCGAGAGGGGCTCGCTCTCCCGGATGCGCTCCCCGGCCAGCAGCTCCGTCACGGTGACACCCAGCTCATCCGCCAGGGGCTGGAGCAGGGAGATGTCCGGCAGGCTCAGCCCTCGCTCCCATTTTGAGACGGCCTTGTCGGACACGAACAGCTTTTCCGCCAGGTCCTTCTGGGTCATACCGTGCTCTTTCCGCAGCGCGCACAGGAACGCGCCGAATTTCTGGTTGTCGATCTCATACATACAGCAACCACCTCCTGGCCCCATCATAGCCCAAGCCCGCGCTTTTGGCAACCGACCAGCGGTAGAGTGCCCTGTTTGCAGCGCTTTCCGGCTCTATTCCACCTCCAGCTCCGGCGTTTGCAGCCCGATGGTGACCCGGGTCCCCTTGCCCAGCTCGGAGTCCACCGAGATGGTGTGGCCCAGCCGCTTGCAGATCTCGCTGCACAGGAACAGTCCGATGCCGGTGGACCGCTTGTCCAGCCGCCCGTTGCAGCCGGTGAAGCCGTGCTCGAAGATGCGGGGCAGGTCCTCCCCGGCGATGCCCACGCCGTCGTCCTGGATGAAGAGGTCCGTGCCCTCGCTCCAGACCTTCACGTGTCCGCCGGGGGCGTACTTCACCGCGTTGGACAGCACCTGCTCCACCACCAGCTGGAGCCACTTCTCGTCGGTCAGCACCCGCAGCCCCGTCTCCCGCAGATCCAGCGACACCTTGCCCCGGATGAACAGCGGCGCGTACTTCCGCACCGCCTGCCGCAGCACCTGGTCCAGCGATACCTCCCGGACCAGATAGTCCGTACCGCCCCCGTCCAGCCGCAGGTAGCTCAGGGCCAGCTCCGCGTACCGCTCCACACGGAACAGCTCCGCCGCCAGGTTCCGCCCCTGCTCACTCTCGTCCCCCTGGAGCATCAGCCGCATGGCGGCGATGGGCGTCTTGATCTGGTGGACCCACATGGTGTAGTAGTACGTGGTCTCCCGCTTCCAGGCGTCGGAGGCGGTGGCCACCGCCCGGCGGGTGTCGTCCAGCTCGTGGAGCAAATCCTGATAGGCCTGCTCCCGCGGGTCCCCGGTGTCCGGCAATTGGTCCAGCAGCAGCGCCGCCTTTCCCTCCAGGCTCTCCAGCAGCAGCACCTTCTGCCGGTAGCGCCAGAAGTCCACAGCGCCGAACACTGCCAGCGCTACGCCGCACAGCAGCGCCCCGTATCCGGCGGCCTCCACCGGCGTCCCGTACAGATACAGAACGATCCCCCACACAGCGGTCCACAGTCCCAGCAGGACCACCGCCCAGATTCTCGATTTGATATATCCCCAGATGATCCTCATATCACTCGATCAGATACCCTAATCCCTTTTTGGTGCGGATAAAATCCTCCAGCCCGCCGCTCTCCAGCTTCCGCCGCAGCCGGGCCATGTTCACCGTCAGGGTATTCTCGTCCACGAAGCTGTCCGTCTCCCACAGCTTCCGCATCAGCGTTTCCCGGGAGACGGTCCGGCCCTTCTGCTCCAGCAAAACCTGGAGAATTCGGTACTCGTTCCGGGTCAGCTCCAGCTTTCTCCCATCGTAGGTGAGGGTGTTGTCCCCGGTGTCCAGCACCGCGCCCCGGTGCTCCAGCAGCGGCGCGCTGGCGCCGAACTCATAGGTCCGCCGCAGAAGAGCCTGGATCTTGGCGGTCAGCACCTCCAGGTCAAAGGGCTTGGCGATGAAGTCGTCCCCGCCCATGTTCATGGCCATGACGATGTTCATTTTGTCGGACGCGGAGGAGAGGAACAGGATAGGCACCTGGCTCAGCCGCCGGATCTCACTGCACCAGTGGTAGCCGTTCCGGTAGGGCAGCCCGATATCCAGCAGCACCAGATGGGGCATGAACGCCGAAAATTCTTCCATCACCCGGGTCAGATTTCCGGCTCTCCGGCTCTCCCAGCCCCAGTCCTCCAGGTGGCTCAAAATGGAGGCCGCGATGGCGTCGTCGTCCTCCACGAGAAATATTTTGTACATTTTATCCCTCCCCTTGGAGTCTGTTATGTATCATATCGCATCTTCCGGGAAAAG
>CANQCS010000135.1 GCA_947589745.1 uncultured Oscillospiraceae bacterium | reverse complement strand
GTGTGAGCTATAAGACCGCCTGGTATATGCTCAAACGTATCCGTATGGCTATGGGACAGAGAGACAGCGGCTATCAGCTGAGCGGCACCATCGAATTTGACGACGCCTATTTCGGCGGCCCTACTGCTGGGAAACGGGGCCGCGGCACGGGAAAAACGAAGGTCTTCGTCGCGCTGTCGTTGGATGACCAGGGCCGTCCCGGCTATTTGAAGATGCAGGTCACCAAGAATATCAAGCGAGCCTCCGTCGGGAAGTTTGCGCAGAAGTGCTTTTCCGATGACTGCGTGGTCAGGAGCGACGGCTATAGCAGCTACATCCCCGCGCTGAAGGACTATCACCATGAACATGGTGTTTATGACCCGGACTCCGGTATGCTCCATTGGCTGCACATCGTGCTCAGCAACGCCAAGGCGTTTATTCTGGGAACTTACCACGGTTTGACTAAGAATAACCTGCAGTCCTACCTGGATGAGTTTTGCTTCCGCTTCTCCCGCCGTTCCTTCCCCGACGTTCTCCCCGACCGCCTCGTTGTCGCTATTGCTCTTTCTATTCCCGCTGATTCAAAGGGATAACCATAACGATTAAAAATGACCACCGCCCGGGATGTCCGGCGGGCCGTGAACCGTGTCGCCAACATGGTGCTCAACGGCGAGATCGACGTCAAATCGGCCAACACCATCATCTACGCCGCCAATGTCACGCTGGGCGCTATCCGGGTGGACGAACAGCAGGCCAAGCTGGAGGAACTGGGCGGGGACGGCGAGGCGCATTGATTTTCCCTTGTGTTTTCCCTTAGAAATTTTCTGATAGTTTCCCTCAACTTCCGCCATACGCCGTGGAACTGTTGCAGCACAACAGTTTTGAGGGGCGCTTTCGGTGCGGTTCCGCTTGCCATAATAGGGGGTTGCAACCGCTGGTTGCGGAAATGCCACGCCCCGATTGATAGACAAACGGCCCGTTTTTCGCTATACTGGGCGAAGAACAAGGAGGTGCCCTTATGAGTCTTGGAACCAATCTCAGCCGCCTGCGGAGCCGGAGCGGCCTGTCACAGGATGCGCTGGCCGAAAAAATGGGCGTGTCCCGGCAGTCCGTGTCCAAGTGGGAGAACGACAGCGCGGTGCCTGAGCTGGAGAAGCTGATACGGCTGGCGGAAATTTTTGACGTGACCCTGGACGAACTGGTGCGGGACGCGAGGCCGGAGCCGGAGGCGGTCCCCCGGACGGAGCCCGCCGAGCCGGTGGAGCCTACGGCTCCGCCCGAGCCCGCTGCACCGTTGCCGGCGTCCACTGCGTTCCCGGCCCGGAAGATCGTGGGGATCATTCTGCTCTGCATGGGCGGACTGGTGCTGCTCCTGCTGGCAGTGCTGGCGGGACTGGGCGGGCTGCTGATGGGGCTGATATACGCTTCGCCGTTCCTGGCCTGCGGCGTTATCTGCCTGGTCTGCAAGAAACGGGTGGGGCTGTGGTGCGGCTGGGCGGTGTTCGTCTGTGTGGACATCTTCCTCCAGCTCTTTACCAGCGCCAGCCGGGGGATCATACTCGCGTCGTTTGTGGCCCCCTCGTTCTATTACGGCGGGATGATGACAAGGCAGATGATCACCGCCTGGACCGCCACCGCCGCGCTGGTACTGCTGGTGGGCCTGACGCTGTGGTCCTTCCGCCGGGAGCGGCTGCCCAGAAACAGGAGGACCGTCCTGCTGCTGGCCGCCGGGTGGGCGGTGCGGCTGGCGGTCCTGCCGGCGGTGATGCAAGCCGTGGTGCGGCTGGGATTCTGGAGGGAACTGAACGGGTATGGGCTGCTCCGGGCGGTATCCCTGCTATCCAACCTGGCCTCCGACGCCCTGATGGTTGTCCTGGTGGTGTGTACGGTGATGGCGCTGCGGAGGAGAGAAGCGGGATAGGGCGCGGCCCCTCCCACGGAATTTTGGGAAATGGGTCATGCTTCGCCCAGAGAGGGCATATCCTTACACCAGGAATTTTGGGAAAGGAAGACCCTCTATGAAACGGTTGCTTTCGCTTTGTTTGGCTCTGCTGGCGGCGCTGTCCCTGGCCCCGGCGGCTAAGGCCGCCCCCACGGCGGACTGCGCCGCCTGCCTCCTGATGGAGAAGACCACCGGCCAGGTGCTGTACGCCTCCAACGAGCACCAGCAGCTGGAGCCCGCCAGCGTCACCAAAATCATGACCGTGCTGCTGACCATGGAGGCCATCGACTCCGGGGCGCTGCAATACGACGACCTGGTCACCGCCTCGGCCTACGCCTGCTCCATGGGCGGCAGCCAGGTGTACCTGAAGGAGAACGAGCAGATGACCGTCCGGGATATGCTGAAGGCGGTCTGCGTGGCCTCCGCCAACGACGCCAGCGTGGCCCTGGCGGAGCATCTGGCGGGCAGCGCCGGCGCCTTTGTGGAGCGGATGAACCAGCGGGCGGCGGAGCTGGGCATGAACGACACCCACTTTATGAACCCCACCGGCCTGCCAGCGGAGGGACACCTCACCTCCGCCTACGACATCGCCCTGATGAGCCGGGAGCTGATCCTGAACCACCCGGATATCCGGGACTTCACCACCATCTGGACGGACTCCCTGCGGGACGGCGCGTTCGGCCTCAACAACACCAACAAGCTTATCCGCTTCTATGAGGGGGCAACGGGACTTAAGACCGGCAGCACCGACGGGGCCCTGTACTGCCTTTCCGCCACGGCGGAGCGGGACGGGATGGAGCTGATCGCCGTGGTCCTGAAGGCCCCCACCTCCGTGCTGCGGTTCGAGGGGGCCAAGGCGCTGCTGAACTACGGCTTTGCCACCTACGCCCTGGTGACGGCCCAGCCCCCGGAGCCCCTGGGGACCATCCCGGTGACACTGGGGGAGGCCGCCTGCGTGACGCCGGTGTTCTCCGGGGACTGCACGTTTCTGACGGAGAAGGCCAAGGCCGCCAACATCCAGGTCCGGGTGGAGATGGAGGAGCAACTGGACGCCCCGGTGGAGGCGGGACAGCAGGTGGGCAGGATGGTGGTCACCTCCGGGGATGAGGTGCTGGCGGAGATCCCGCTGGCAGCCCGGGAGGCGGTGGCGCGGCTGAGCTACTGGCAGATTTTGCAGCGGTGCCTGAAGGTGGCGTTCCTGGCAAAGGAGGGCTGACCGGCAGATCCGCTTTTCATCCTGGCACAGATAAAATTGAGGGGCAGACGCGTTTCGTCTGCCCCTCGATTTTGCTGTGATACTGATTTCCTCTGAGAAAAATGTATCGTTACCGTGCGGGAAACGAGAGGATCGCAGCGCCTTGAGAGCGAGGTTAAAGTTCTTTTTGATTCTTTTTCTTTCAAGAAAAAGAATCAAAGCATGGGAAAGCGGCGGGTTTTGTGCTCCAGGAGGGCCGCTGCCGCCGCATCGATGTCCTCCCGGGTGGTGTCCGGGCTGAAGCTGAGGCGGATGGTGCCGGCGGCGGTGCGCTTGTCCAGGCCCATGGCGGTGAGGACGTGGCTGGCCTTGCCCTTGTGGCAGGCGGAGCCGGCGGAGATGCAGATGCCCTGCTCCCCCAAGTCGGTGACGATGTTCTGACTGGGATAGCCGGGCAGGGACACAGAGAGGATGTGGGGCGCCTCCCCCTCTCCCACCAGCACCAGGCCGGGAATCTCCGAGAGCGTCTCCACGGCGTAGGCTTTGATCTCCGCCATGTGGGCCAGGTGTTCATCCAGCCGCTCCCGACGGAGCTCCACAGCCTTGGCGAACCCAGCGATTTGGGCCGTGGGCTCGGTGCCGGGCCGCAGACCGTTCTCCTGGCCGCCGCCGTAGAGGAGGGGCTGGGGAGTCTTCGCTCTCCCCCCAACGTACAGCGCGCCGATGCCTTTGGGCCCGCCGATCTTGTGGCCGGACAGGGCCACGTAGTCCGCCCCCAGGCTTTTCACTGTGAAGGGCACCTTCAGGAAGCCCTGCACCGCGTCGGTGTGGAGCAGCGCGGGGCGGTCCCGCAGTCCCGCCGCCACCTCCTCCACCGGCAGGCGGACGCCGGTCTCGTTGTTGACCAGCATCATGCTCACCAGGGCGGTGTCCTCCCGGACGGCCTCCAGGACCTTGGCCGCGGTAATGCGGCCCTTGCCGTCGGGCTTCACATAGGTGACGGAACAGCCCTCCCGCTCCAGGGCCTTGCAGCACTGGAGCACGGCGCTGTGCTCGATGGCGGTGGTGACGATGTGCCGACCTACCCGCCGGTTCTGCCACAGGGCGGCGCGGATGGCCCAGTTGTCGGACTCCGTGCCGCAGGAGGTGAAGGTCACCTGCTCCGGCCGGCAGCCCAGGGCGGAGGCGAGGACGGCCCGGCCGCCCTCCACCCGGTCACGGGCCTCCCGGCCCAGGGGGTACTGGGCGGAGGGGTTGCCGTAGGCGCCGGTGAGCACCTCCAGCATCGCTTCCGCTGCCGCGGGGGCCACCGGGGTGGTGGCGGCGTGGTCAAGATAGATCAATTTTTTTTCACTCATGGGGGGATTCCTTTTCTCGTTACTGAAGATTCTGCGTGGGGGCCTCCGGCCCCCGCCTGGTCTGATGTGCACCCCCGATGGGTGCACCCCTGGGTTACTTTTTGTGCAAACAAAAAGTAACCAAAAAATTGCTTAAGGGGCTGGGGCCCCTTAAGAATCCCTGGGGAGGACGGTTAAGGGCAGATGGTTGTTGGGTAGGACCCAGGGAAAGCTTTCATCGGTACTGCGGCGTTGTTTTTTCCGTATTCTTACTGCTGGTTGCTCCGTTCCACTACGCAATTGATGGATGGTTCTTGTCGGGCCGTCAACGGAAATCTGTCCTGTGCGTAGTGGAACGGAGCAGGACGCAGTACGTCCCGATTCGTATACGGAAATCTACCAATTGCGTAGTGGAACGGAGCAACCAGCAGTAGGTCAACGGACAAACCGACCAACGCACCCAATGAGTCCCTGCACCAGCGCTTCACTCCCCTTGGGGACATATTAAGGTAGCCGCTTCGCCCCCATACACGGGACCCGGCCCGGTTTAGGCCAAACCAGCCACAGGGGGAGCGCAAAACTAAACAAAAAATAAGGAAAGATTCTCAAGAAAACCATTCCTGGTTTTCTTGAGCGTGCTTTTGGTTACTTTTCCCACGAGGGAAAAGTAACCAGGGGATCGCAGGGACCGGAGGTCCCTACCAGGACCACCCTGGGGGCGGAGCCCCCTCACAGACTGTCCGGGGAATATTCCCCAAACCCCTCCCCCAGGACCTCGTGTGCTTCGCACACGATAATAAAGGCATGGGGATCAATTTCTGTGACCATCGCCTTGATGGCGCCGATCTGGTTCCGCTTGAAGGCGCACAGCACCACCTGCTTCTCGTCGCCGGTGAAGCCGCCCCGGCCGTTGAGCAGGGTGATCCCCAGGTTCATCTTCAACAGCCTGGGGGCGATCTCCCCGCTGCGGCCGCTGATGATGTAGGCCATCTTCGCCGTGGAGGTGCCGTAGATGACGCCATCCATGGCGATGGACGTGATATACATGGCGATAATGCCGTAGAGCGCGTTGTTGACGCTGCGGAAGGTGAGGGCGTATAGGCAGATCACCGCCACGTCGATGGCCAGACACAGCCTGCCGATGGATATGTGGCGGAATTTGTACTTCAGCAGCCGGGCGGTCAGGTCCGAGCCGCCGGTGGTGGCCCCCTGCATCAGCAGGATGCCCATGGAGAGCCCCACCAGCGCCCCGCCGTAGACACAGGCCAGCAGCGGGTCCATGGGGGAGAACGTGTGGAACGCCGCCAGGCCGTCAATCATCAGGGAGCTGACCGCCATGGCGTACAAGGACGAGGTCAGCAGCTTCATCCCCTGCTTGCGGACGCCGAGGATAAAGAGGGGGATGTTCAGAACGATGGAGGTGACGCCGATGGGGAACACCGGCGCCAGCCGGTGGATGATCTGAGAGATGCCGGTGAAGCCCCCCATGGAGATGCCGTTGGCCTGGAAGAACCAGTTGAAGGCCACCGCGTAGATGGCGCAGCCCACGGTGATCATAAAGTACTCGTACAGACGGTGCAGGACAGGGTTTTTGATGTTCATAAGTTTTTTCCCGCTTTCAATAAATGTCTTCCATCCATATAGGCGATGAAAAAGCCTTATTTCTTTTGTACTCTGTCTAGGATCACGTTTCGGGATTTCTGCCCTCCGCTCCCTCCTGCGGGTGGAAATGGGTATATACTGCCTGGGCGGTGTTCCGGGGCACGGCGGCCTGGAGCTCCTCCAGACTGGCCTCCCGGATGGCCTTCAGGCTCTTGAAGTGCTTCAGGAGGGCCGTCCGGCGGACCTCCCCCACGCCGGGAATGCCGTCCAGGGTGGAGCCCCGGACGCTCCTGCCGTGGCTCTCCCGGTTGAAAGTGATGGCGAAGCGGTGGGTCTCCTCCTGGATGCGGCCGATGAGGGAGAACACCGCCTGGTAGTTCTGAATGCCGATCTCCCGGCCCTCCGGGGTCACGAGGGCCCTGGTGCGGTGGCGGTCGTCCTTCACCATGCCGAAGATGGGCACCGCGACGCCGAACCGGGCCGCCACCTTTTGGGCCACCTTGGCGTGCTGCTCACCGCCGTCGATGAGGAACACGTCCGGCAGGGGCGTGAACCGCTTATCCTGCTCCATGTAGTGGGTCAGGCGGCGGGTCAGCACCTCCTCCATGGAGGCGTAGTCGTCCGGGTGGCCGGTCAGCTCCTTGATGCGGAAGCGGCGGTAGCGGTCCTTGGCGGGCCGGGAGCCGTGGAACACCACCATGGAGGCCACGATGTCGTCGGCGCCGGTGTTGGAGATGTCGTAGCTCTCCATCCACTCCGGCGGGGCCTCCAGGCCCAGCAGCTTCCCCAGGAGCTCCAGGGTCTTGTCCGTCCGCTCCTGGGCGGAGGTCTGGCGCTCCGCCTCCTCCTTGGCGTTGTTGCAGGCCATCTGCAGCACCTGGGCCCGCTCGCCCCGCTGGGGGAGCCGGATGGCCACCTTGTGGCCCACCTTCTCCGCCAGGAGCTGCTCCAGCACCTCCTGGTCGTCAATGGCGGCGGAGAGACAGATCTCTTTGGGGATCACCGCCCGGTCGCCGTAGTATTGCAGCAGCAGGGCGGAGAGGATCTCCCCCTCGTCGTCCAGGGCCGAGGCGGCGAAGAGCTCCGCCTCCCGGCCGGTGAGCTGGCCGTCCTGGTAGTGGAGCACCGCGTAGCAGCACTTGGCCCCCAGGTAGAGGCCCCACACGTCGGTGTCCGCGCAGACCCCGGCGATGACCTTCTGCCGCTTGGACAGGACCTGGATGGCCTGGATGCGGTCCCGGAGGGCGGCGGCCTCCTCGAAGCGCAGATCCTCGGCGGCGGAGAGCATCTCCTGCTCCAGCTGGCCGGTAACCAGTTTGATCTTTCCCTCCAGCAGCTGGACCGCCAGGGCCATGCGGCGGTCGTACTCCGCCTCGTCGGGGGCGCCCCGGCAGAAGCCGTCGCAGCGGCCCATGTGGTGGTTCAGGCAGGGCCGCTCCTTGCCGATGTCCCGGGGAAACTTCCGGGAACAGGTGGGCAGGCGCAGGGCGTTGCAGATGGCGTCCAGGGCGGAGCGGGTCTCCTGACGGCCGCCGTAGGGGCCGTAGTACCTGGCGCCGTCCTCGGCGGGGCGGCTGACAATGGAGAATTTGGGATAGGGGCCCCGGCTGAGGCGGACGAAGGGGTAGCCCTTGTCGTCCTTCAGGAGGATGTTGTACCGGGGCATGTACTGCTTGATGAGGGCGTTCTCCAGCACCAGGGCCTCGAACTCGCTGCCCACGATGATGGTGTCGAACTCG
>CANQCS010000134.1 GCA_947589745.1 uncultured Oscillospiraceae bacterium | reverse complement strand
ACTTCGCCGGTCTCATCGAACTCCTGCTCGGCGCACCAAAGAGTAGAAATATCCATCCTGCTCACACTCCGTCCACGTGGCGGGCCAGCATGTGCGCGTGATGGGTCCAGAGGACGTTGGGCCACTTATGGACCGCGTTGGTATAGCTCTTCCACTTGTCCTGCGTGGTAAACGCGCCCATGTGATAGACGATGCAGGCGATCTCCTCCTCAGTCAGCGTGAAGAACTGGGAGAGAAGCATGACCGACTTTTCACCGTGGCCCTTCAGAAGTGTGTCGGGGTTATACTCCCAGACGTTCAGATTCTCAAGGTTGGACCCCTCCTCGATGGGGTGCCGGTACTGGTCGATCTTGCACAGGTCGTGAAACATGCCCACGATATAGGGAGAACCCTCCCAGCACCACTCCAGATGGCACTGTTCCGTCATCTCGACCAGATGCTTCGCAACGGCCAGGGAGTGATAGAACAGTCCTCCGGAGTATATGCCGTGGTGCTTGTTGGAAGCGGGCATGGAGAAAAAGCCCTTTTCCAGCAGAGTATCAATGGCTTCGTTGGTGATGAGCCGCCTGTTGTTCTTCAAAGTCATGAATTTGCGAAGCTCGTCGGCTCTTGCTCCTTCGACTCTGTTAGTTATCATGGTGATACTCCTCCAAGTTTTTCTTTTTGATTCTGGAAAGGATACCGGTCTCGACATAAGTACGGATATAATCGGGCGCTGTAGTTTTGATAATGATGCTGAAACGGGCGATGTTGTCAGCAGTATTTACGGTAATCTCCGTAACTGACACCTCGTTTTTCTTATATGCCTCGATTCCATCAAGCCCGGAAATGGCAAACTGTCTGGCAGCATATAGAAATGGCTCATTAGCTCCCTCGACCCGATACCTATGAAAGCTCGTCCCGTCCGGTAAAGTATCGAAATGATAGGTAATGCTGGGATCAGACTGTGTGTCGAAATGCGGAAAATATGATTCCCCATTGTCCTGGGTCGTCGTCTCCGGCTGTTGGTCGGTATCCGAGGAAAGCTTTGCCTCTCTCGCGGCGTCATCCATCTCCAGGACCGTCATGACGGCATAGTTGGCCAGATCGATAAGCGTGTCGCGGATAGACTCGTCGCCGACCAGAGCCTCCGAGCCGCGACTCAGGGTCTTGAACCGGTTGAACTTATCGGCCAGCCGGATGCGGGACATGGCGAACCCCTCCTCCACAAAGGTCTGGTGGAAGCTGTCGCCATAATCGTGGTTCTTTTTGGCATAGAGTGCGTTCAACTCGTTGCATATATCGAGATGACGAGTTACCTTGCTATTTACTACATCCATTCCTCATACCTCTTTTTATTACATGTGTCGATGATGTATTGAAGCTGCGCCTTATCCAGATCGGAATATAATTCCGGAAGTTTTTCTTTCCACTCCTCCGGGATCGGATGCCTCCCTGTTTCGCATCCGGACAGGAATGCTGACCCTACGCCCAAGTCTTTGGCCATGTCGTAAAGCAGCAATCCCGCCTGAATGCGATACGCTCGGAGGAATATCCCGAACGTATTGAGTCCCATCTTAAAAATATCCCTCCATTGGTACAATGGCAGTTTTTCATCGACCGAAGCGGGAAGAAAGCGGCTGCCGGTTGAAGCTCTTGGACTGCTTCTTTTTCTTCGGCATGGGCGGAATATAGGCGGGATTGGCGGAGCAATGCCGGTTGCCACAGGGCCTTCCCCGCCCGCAGAGCGTCTTGCAGGGGCCTTCCTGCTTCACAGTGCCGAACAGATCAGTCATTGTTTTTCTCCTTTCGCCATCGTATCAATACTGGTAGACGCAGTCTCTCCAGTGGCCGCGGCCTCTCTTCTTTCCGTGGAAGTATCGCTGCATCTTCTTACCGGTGTAGAGGTTCACCGGATAGGCGTCCACAAACTCACGCCACCGGCCGACGCTCATGCACCTGTTGACATGGCTGTAGCCAGCCCAGGCCATCCTGACCTTCGCCATTCTTCTGAGAATCTTTCGCATACTGTTTTTCTCCTTTTTATAGTTTTGTCATGCAAATAAAAGTCTCTGCCAATAAAATCGGAACCCAGATCAAATATAACCAGCAAGTCGTATCGGTCTCGTCCTTACGACGCCTCACATACTGATCGATATTTCGGACAGCATAGGCGCTGCAAATAGTAGCCAGCATGAATATAGCTATGAACCGCATTGCGCTGACCTCCTACTTTTTATCCCTATTTGTAGGTTCAGACATGAACGCCTCCATCATAATTTTTGTCAAAGCGGATGCTTCCTCGCGAGTGCCGCCGGCAGATATGATCGCACGATAGAAATTCAGAGAGGTCTCCGCCATGACTCCGAGCGCCAGGAGTGCTCTCTTTAATTCACTGTCCATTCTTCATCTTCCTCTCCAGATATTTTTGGATATTCGCGCAGCGTTTGGCCCATTCGCACCGAATAATCGTGTCCGTCAGAGCGGTAGGATCGTCCACGCCGGGGATTCGCATCGGCCTGGTCACGGAAGGCTCAAAGTTCAGGCAGTCCTGGCAGTACGGCTGCACCTCCAGACGGATCATGTCCGAGCCCCCTTTTTCGCGAGCTTGGAATATAACTCCAAAGCCTCCTGGCCCTGGAACGCGTTGATAACATCGACATCGCTGCCCGGGAGCTTTCTGCCTACGATCAGAATAGGTACATCGCTGCCGGCCTCCCAGCCGACGAGCAGCGTATCGGATCTTTTCAGATCGTTGCTCATGATCTCACCTCTTACAGTTCAAATATAGCGGAGACACCGCTTTTGATCGTTTCCAGCTCGCGGCGAATATGCTGGATCTTACGGGAATCGTCCAGCTCACTGCTCAAGATCTCGTAGCAGTTACCGACATGGGACAGGACACCCAGCGTGAGGCGGCTTTTCAGCCGGTCTCCGGAAAGAGCGTTCAGGAAGCGAAACAGGAGCCCCGTCTTGTTCATCTGATTTTCCTCGCTTTCCGCTCCTCATACTCCTCTTTGGTGATACGGATAAAGCTGTCTCCGTTCGGATCATCTTTGAAATACCGGTTCAGTTCGACCTTCTTACCATCCGGCGTGAGAATATAAAAGAGTGCCATGGAGTCATAGTCTCCATTTTTCTCGTCGGTCAGGAACTCTTCCCGGTACACCTTGAATTTGCGATTGTCCGGGAAGTAGGGCATTTCGATGGGAAAGATCTTGTTCACCAGAGCTGTGGTGAAGCCGTTATGATAGGCCACATCGGGATTGGAAATATCAATGGCCTGGACCCGGTCAACATCACTGTAACTCACGTTACCTTCGGCGTCCACATCCTTAAACAGGCTGCTCATACGCCTGCACTGATAGCTGGTCTTGCCGTTCTTACCAATGTTGACTTCTTCCCAAATATCAGGAGTGTCTTCGATAGGCGTCAAGCACTGGCCGTTGATAAGACGATTGAGTAGGTTCTTGGTAATCTGGATGCTGAACCCGGAGTGCCCATCCTCCATCAGAGAGTAGAAGGCTTTCAGGGCACTTTTGTAACAAGCCACCCCATACTCTGCGTCGCCTTTCTCATCCGCATCCTTTCGCTCCCTGACAATGGCCAGCTTGACCTCGCGCTCCGCCCAAGAACTCGTTGTGCCCTGTTCCGGCTTGGCGAAGCGGAACTTGGTACACATGAGGTCGTCGATGTACTCGTTGGCAAAAACCTTCCGGGTGTCGTTGCCGAAGAACTCGTTGACCTCGGGAATGTTGCTGTTGACCGCGTCCAAGTGGAGCCCGTGCGCTTCGCACCACTCCACCGCAGCGGCCAGATACTTGCCGACCCGGTTGGTCCAGAGGATGATGCGGGTGCCGTCCGCCTGCTCCTCTTTGCAGTAGGTCAGAACATCCTCCTTGGTCTCGCCGATCTCGGGGTACTTGTTCTCGACCAGGGTGCCGTCGAAGTCAACGGCGATGATTTTGGGGAACTTCGTTTCGTTGCTCATGGTTTCTCCTTTTCAAATATCGCAAAGATCTCATCTCTTGGATCTCCATGGATAAGTCTCTCGTGCATGCTGTGGACCGAATCCGTGATGTTCATTCCGGTCATGTCCGCTAAATACTCTTTTGTAAAGAGACTTGTCCTGTTTTCTTCGTCGTCAGCTTCAATGATATACGACCCACTGCATTTCCCGCCGCATAACGCCTCGCAAATCGGCCTTTTGATGCGTTCCGCATAGTCGGGGTCAAGCCGAATACGATACTGTCTATAAATAGCATGGACGATGCGTCTAGCTTCTAACTCATACTTACAGATTCTCATATCTTTTTCTCGGCTTCAAAATATCATTTCTTGATCCCGAGCAGGAGCTTCGCCTGCTTCAGCGTCAGGCCGGTCAGACTGGGGATTGGATACTCCTTTATTTTGCTGATGTCGATCTCTCCCTGACTTCCGTCGTCATAGAGAAGCCGGAGTTTATCGGCCAGGATATCACGTTGTACTGCTTTGATCCGCTTCTGTGCCATGATCCTCTCCTTTCTGCCGCAGGGCTTCCCGCATGGCAATGTAGTCGTCGATGAGAGAGCGGAACGAGGATTCCACCTCGTAAATGTTTACTCCGCTGAAATATAAAGAATCCGTGGTACCCTCTGTGACCACGCCCACGAAGGTATCGTCCTCCTCGGAGTATTGGTACTTACCGTGGAACCCCTTGTAATCCAGCTCGCGCCAGGTCTTCGGCTGCAACGCCTTCCGTATATTGCTCATGATGATCGTGGAGGCGGTATAGAGGGACGCCTTCTCCATCCCGGAGAGCTTCCTGTCCGTATAGCTGTTCAGAATATCGGCCTGGACCTTTTGCACCTCCACAAGATTTTCATGGGAGACGTTCCGAGAAATATCGCTCAGCCTGGCCAGGTACTGATTGAATTGGTTCTCGTCTTCCTTGGGCGCAACGACAGCCATAAAATCTTCTTTGGACTTTTCGCGGATCTCCTCCCAAATTGCTTCGCTGTTCAGCTCGTGGGTAAAGACCGGCCGCCCAAGGATCTTGGTGATGTACTTGTTGACCAAGTCGACATCGCACATCAAGATCCCGGTATAGGCCGAAAGGACCACTTTTTCATACTGTGTCATAACTTTCTCCTTTCTTATCGGCAGTTCATCATGGATTCATACAGCTCGTCGGTCCGCTCGCCGTCCTTGTACCGTCTCCTCAAAGGCAGGAGCACCTGGTCCCGGCGAACATTGAGCCCGGGCGTAAAGCCGACCACCTTCGCGCACTCCTCACATGCGGAAATGCTCTTGTTGAGATTTTCTTCAGCCCTCTTCCACTTGTCTTTTTCCTTGGGCATCATGGTCACTCCCTTCGATTTAGTACTCCATCCGACGAACCGTCCGGCATTGAAATCCTTCTTCGCCTGAAGGGCCTTGCTGATGGCGAGGTCGATGCCGGAATAGCTCTTAAGATGGTAGTAATAGAGGTCAGTGTACGGCGTATTGAGCCGGTCAATCCGTCCGGACGCCTGCACCATGACCTTATAGGAGTAGCTCTGCGAGTAAAATATAATGGTGTCCGTGGTCACGCAATTCCAGCCCTCGCATCCGGCCGTGTACTGAACGAGGTAGACCCATTTTTCCCCGGTGGGAATTTCCTGGTGCTTATGCCCGTTCCACTCCGCGATCTCCGTACCTTCCGCATAACCAAGATGCTTGAGAATATCCAGCTCATAGTCGAAATTGTAGAAGATAATGGCTTTAGGATGGTCTTCCAAAATCTCCAAAATGGCAACGCTTCTGGATTCATCCGAGTTGACAACTCTCCGCATGGCTAAGCAGAGTTCGGCGGCCGTTTCGATAGGCCGATCTTCCCAGGGGTTCCATCGGGTCCTTGTGATCATCCGGTACTTCGAGACATCGTAGCGAACCGAAACGTCTTCATGATGGGACTCCGTATTACGCTTAAAATCCATGTTGATCAGGATTCTGTTCCGAAGCCGAATCAATCGACCGGTATTGAGATAACGATCGATCTTAGGGTACTTTGACCGCCAGTCGTAAATGATGTGCTGCTCTACAAAGTCGGTTTTGTTCCGATAGAACCCGTTGGCAATGAAGACCGGGATATAGTCCTCCCAAGTGTCGCCAGGTGTCGCTGAAAGCAAGATCCAGCGGTTATTCTTGGCGATCTTCAAGAAGGCCTTGGTCCAAACTCCATACCCGACTACCCGCTGCTCATCAAATATAAAGAAAGCGTCTCTCACGTCCTTATACTTGGTGATGTTGTTCCAGGAGTCGATAACCACCTGATTGTGGTAGTAGTTGGATTCCGGATGCGGAGAAAGCAGGAAGGGAGCAAGTTCGCCTTGCCATTCACAGGTATCGCGCTTCCTGGCTGTCGTGATGATGTAAATATCACAAGGGCCTTTCATCGGAACACACTCCTCCGTACCAAGCTTGCCGCCTTCCTGGAGGTAGTAGTAAGCGAGGCCGGTCCTGGACTTGCCTGAACCGACCCCGCCGCAGAGAATACAGCCGTTTTTCATTTTTGTAAGGGCTTCCCGTTGATGATCGTAGAGTTTGATCGTGCTCATTCATCTTTGCCTTCCATCAACTCTTTTGCATGTTGTACGATTCGGCGCATATACCATACGTCGGAGTAGTACATTGGCGTAAACCAGTAATTCTCCAGGGAATCTCCGTCCGTCATCGGCTCCGTAAGAGAGTTGCCATGCTTGAAATATCCGGCCACTCCGAGCAATGAGACCTGAATGTAGCACATGAGCAACACGGTCTCATCAATGTCCTGGCCGCTTATCAGCACATGATTTTGAAAATTGAGATCGGCTTCCGCAAGAGCTTTTCGGGCCTTGTTGATTCCGGCAATCAGAGTTGCGCCGGCACCGCAGCAAGGGTCGTCGATCGTGATAAAACCGTCCTCTTTTACTTTCTTGACCACATCTTCCATCGTGATCTCGGCCATCAGCTCACATACATGATACGGTGTAAAGATCTGACCCTTCGCTTCATTTCCAAGGTCCAGGTGCATGAAAATGTTTCCCAGAAAATCCTGATCGGGATTTTTTTCGAGTGCCATTACCGTGTGAGCTGCCAGTTGCGGAAATATCTTTTGTTCCTCGGGCTCGTATTTCTTGATGATACGGAGATAGCAATCTTCTCGCTCCTGAAAATGGAGCTTATCGAACGGATTCGAGAGGGAGGTCGCAAAGAGCACCACAAAATCCTTGAATACTTCCCACGCGTTGTACTTACCGGAAGTGAGTTGATGAAAAGCTTTTACAAACTCCTTCTCTGGGTCATCATACTTTGGCGCAGGGCGAGATTTTGCTGTGCGAGGAGACGACTTTGGTTTAGGCGTGATCGGTTCTGGAGGCGGAGAGACTTTTTGCGGCTGCTCCGGCTCCTTTTCTTTTACTTTCTTTTCGGAAATGAAATGATTAGGATCAGCTTTCGGAACGTATTTGGGAACCGGGGGAAGCTGCTTCGGGTCGAATTTCTTCCAACCCGGTTTAGTGGGCTTTGTCAGTGGCTTCTTTTTCTTGAATGTCATGACCGGCCTCCTTAGTATTCCTCCGGGAACAGGATCGTGGTGACACTTCTGTCCCATTCGGTAATGATCCAGATCGTGTCGTCCTCGTGCCCCGGCCTGTTGTAGACGGCCATGACGCGCTCCTCGTTTTTCAGCGCGGACTCGATTTGCTCCTTATCCTCTTCCGGAGTATCGCCCCAGTCCTGATGTACATAGCGTCCCAGAGAGGCATAAACGAAGTTCCAAAATTCAGGATCGTTTTCCATACGGTCGCTAACGCCTTTTGTCGCTACAACCTGACCAAGTTCATTCATGATGTTAGCCATAAATTTTCTCCTTTCCAAATATCAAAAGAGGACGCCGGCTACCTCCTGACCAGCGTCCTCTATATAATACTTACTCCTGAGGATACTCCTCGCTGGCATACTTCTCAGCGAACTCATCTTCCTCGATGGTGACGTACAGCGTCTTCAGATACGCTTTGAC
>CANQCS010000133.1 GCA_947589745.1 uncultured Oscillospiraceae bacterium | reverse complement strand
TGGGCCTGGAGGATGCCGTAGGCGATGGTGCCCTTTTTGGCCTCCGCCTTGTCCAGCTTGGGGTCCGCGTCCTTCTCCGGGACCAAGGTGCTGCCGTTCAGCAGATAGACGCCGGAATCGTACAGTTTGACCATGTGAGTGCTCCTTCCGTTTTGTTGGTGTGTGGTGTGGGTGGTGCTTTTGCTTTCTGGTATGTATCATACCAGAAAGCAAAAAATAAGTGAAATTCATAATTATTATGAAAATCATGTAAAATAAGAATGAACTATGGCGGCATCCACAAAATGATAGCCGTCTCTCTTGGCAAAGAAGCCAAAAATCGAAGTATTTTTGAAAAATACGCCGCGAATTTGCCCATCTGTCCGAGTATTCTATTTTAGAATGAATTTCATAAAAAATAACAATTTTAGCTTGCGCATTTGCGCGGCTTCTGCTATACTGGAGCCATCTGTACAAGGGGAGGAAACCGCATGGATTTCCGTGATCTGACCTATGTGCTGGCTATCGCCAAGCACCAGAATATCACCAAGGCGGCGGACTCGCTGTATGTCAGCCAGCCCACGCTGAGCAAATTTCTCATTGCGCTGGAGCACGACCTGGGGCTGAAGCTGTTCCGCCGGATGGGGCACCGCTATCAGCTGACCTACGCCGGGGAGCGGTATGTGGAGAAGGCCCAGGAGATTCTGCGGCTGAAGACCGACCTGGACGCGGAGCTGGCGGACATCCTCAAGCGGGACGTGGGCGTGCTGAACGTGGCCTTCGCCCCGGTGCGCTGCTCCTACATGCTGCCCTACACCCTGCCCGCCTTCCAGGCCCTGCGGCCCAACGTGAAGGTGAATGTCTTCGAGGGCAACTCCACGGAGAACGACCGGCGGCTCCTGGAGGGCCAAGTGGAGGTGGCCTTCTACAGCAAGCCCATCGACTTGAATCCCCTCCTGGAGTACGAGACCCTGCGGGAGGAGGAGATGCTTATCTGCACCTGCAAGGACCACCCGCTCTCCCGCTTCGCCCAGCCCAACCCAGCCAGCCCCTATCCCCGGCTGGACCCGGCCCTGCTGAAAAACGAGCTGCTGCTGCGGATGATGCCTGACCAGCGGACCCGGCAGATCACCGACAACTATTTCCACGAGCACGGCCTGGTGTTCGAGAACGTCATGTACACCGGCAGCCTCCCCGCCATCATGGAGCTGGTGGCGTCTGGGTACGGGGTGTCCTTCATCTTTGAGTCCCATCTGCGTCACCGCTCCATGCAGAGGCCCATCGACTGCTACAGCTTCGGGGAGCCCCGGATGACCCACGACTTCGTGGCCGCCTACCGGAAGGGCAGCTATCTGTCCGTCTACACCCGTGAGTTCATCGACCTGGCCCGGCAGCTGTTTACGTGATATCCTTCTTGCACCTTCCGGGCAGATGTGGTAGGATAGCGAAAAAAGAGGTGAGGCATATGATTTTTGATACGCTGATCCGGGGCGCCACGGTGCTGGACGGCTCCGGCGGCCCTGCTTTCCCCGCGGATGTGGCGATCCGGGACGGACGCATCGCGGCGGTGGGCCCCCTTCCCCAGGCGGAGGCCGGGGAGGTGGTGGAGGCCAGCGGCAAGTACCTGACCCCCGGCTTTATCGACGTACACCGCCACGCGGACGAGGCCCTGTTCCGCCCCGGCTTCGGCGAGGCAGAGCTGTGCCAGGGGCTCACCACCGTCATCAACGGCAACTGCGGCCTCTCCATCGCCCCCATGACCGGGGACTTTACGAGGGACGCCGCGGCCTATCTGGCCCCGGTGCTGGGGGAGATCCCCCCTGCCCTGCGCTTCCCCTCCCTGGAGGAATATTTCCGGGCCGTCCGCCGGGCCGCGCCGCCCCTCCACCAGGGGATGCTGGTGGGCATGGGGATGCTCCGCACCTGTGTGGCGGGGTTCGCCGGCGGCGACCTGGACCGGGACCAGGAGCGGCGGCTCCACGCCCTGCTGGAGCGGGCTTTGGCCGACGGGGCCCTGGGGGTGTCCCTGGGCCTGGGGTATGCCCCGGAGTGCTTCTGCTCCACCGAGGGGCTCATCCGCTGTCTGGCTCCCCTCCGGGGCAGCGGCATCCCCGTCACCGTCCACATGCGGCAGGAGGGGGACGGCGTGGTGGAGGCCCTGGAGGAGATGCTGGCCGTGGGCCGGGCCCTGGGGACCCCGGTGGAGATCAGCCACCTGAAGGCCATCGGCCGCCGCAACTGGCGCAGGCACGTGCCGGAGATGCTCCGCCGCATCGCGGAGGCCCGGGAGGATGGGGTCAGCGTGGGCTGCGACGCCTACCCCTACGCCGCCGGGTCCACCCAGCTCATCCACGTCCTGCCCCCGGAGTTCCAGGTGGGCGGAACGGCGGCGCTGCGGCAGGCGCTGGCGGACCCGGCGGCACGGGCCCGGATGCGCCGCCGCATGGAGACGGACAGCGACTTTGAGAACATCACCCTGCTGGCGGGGTTTGAGAACGTCCGGGCCACCGGCCTGCGCCGCCCGGAGGACCGGGGATTTGAGGGCTGGTCCGTGGCGGACATCGCCGCCGCGGAGGGCCGGGACCCCTTTGACGCCCTCTTTGACCTGCTGCTGGCGGAGGACTGCGGACCCACCATGATCGACTTTATCGCCCATGAGGACGATATTGCGGAGATCCTCCGGGCCCCTTTCTCCGGCGTCATCTCCGACGCGATCTATCCCAGCCAGGGCCTGCCCCACCCCCGGCTCTACGGGACCTTTGTCCGGCTGCTGGAGACCTACGTCCGGGAGAAAAAGGTGCTGCCTCTGGAGACAGCCATCCATAAGGTGACCGGCCTGGCGGCCTCCCGTTTCGGTTTGAGGGGAAAGGGACGCGTGGCCGTGGGGGCAGACGCGGACCTGTGCCTCTTCGCCCTGGAGGAGATCCACGAGCCAGGCACCTATGCCGATCCGGCCCGGCCCGCCCAGGGCATGGCCGCCGTCTATGTGGGCGGCGTCCGGGCGGTGGAGAACGGGCAGTATCTTCGGAAGGGCGCGGGGACCTGCCTGCGCCGATAATTTATTACTCCGGCAATGAAATAATCGCCGGAGTAATATTGGCCATGTTTTGCGGTTGCCGCGTAGCGGCGAGCAAAACGGACTTTCAATCTACTATTAAACCGGCAATATTTAAGCCGATTTAATAAAAGGAGTTCAAAATGGACAGAGAAAAACTGCTGGTCCCCTTCTGCCAGGAGGCGCTGCGCATTCCCAGTTACTCCGGCCAGGAGGAAAAAATTGCCCGCTTTTTCAAGAGCAGGATGGAGGAGTACGGCTTTGACGAGGTCCGCATGGACCGGTACGGCAGCGTCCTGGGCATTCTCCGGGGGAACCGCCCCGGCCCCACCGTCCTTCTGGACGGACACATCGACACGGTGGATGTCATTGATGAAAAAGAATGGACCTATCCGCCCTTCGGCGGTGAGCTCCACGGCGGCAAAATCTACGGCCGGGGCGCCTCGGACATGAAGGGCAGCGACACCGCCATGATCTCCGCCGCCGCCCAGTTCGCGGAGGACACGGGCCGGAATTTCGCCGGGACCGTCTGCGTCTCCGGCACGGTCCACGAGGAGTGCTTTGAGGGGGTGTCCTCCCGGGAGATCACAAAGGCCGTGCGCCCGGACTTCGTCATCGTGGGGGAGGCCACGACCACCACCGTCAAGACCGGCCAGCGGGGCCGGGCGGAGGTGGTGGTGGAGACTGTGGGCAAGAGCTGCCACTCCTCCAACCCGGAGAAGGGCGTCAACGCCGTGTACCACATGATGGCGGTCCTTGTGGAGATTCGGAAAATCGTCCCCAGCGAACACCCCATCCTGGGCAAGGGTATCCTGGAGCTGACGGATATCCAGTCCCAGCCCTACCCCGGCGCGTCGGTGGTGCCGGCCCTGTGCCGGGCCACCTTTGACCGCCGCACCCTGGTGGGGGAGGACGAGGAAGCCGTTCTGGCCCCCATTCGGGCGGCCATCGAGCGGGCCCGGGCGGCGGTTCCCGGTCTGAACGCCCGGACCTATCTGGCGGAGGGCAGCGCCCCCTGCTGGACCGGGGAGACCATCTCCGCCAAGCGGTTCTTCCCCGCCTGGCTGCTGGACGAGGAGGACAGTTATGTCCAAAAAGTCCTGCTGGGCCTCCGGGACGCCGGGGTAGAGGCGAAGGTTTCCCACTTCGCTTTCTGCACCAACGGCAGCCACTTCTGCGGCGAGGCGGGCATCCCCACCATCGGCTACGGCCCCTCCTTGGAGAGCCTGGCCCATGTGCGGGATGAGTACATCGAGGTGAGCCAGCTGCTGGCCGCCTACCACGGCTACCGGCATATCCTGGCCCGGCTGCTGGCCTGACCCGGTTTCGCTGAAGAAAAGTGGCACAGTGAGCTTTACTCTCCGGACAAAACAACTCCCCCAGGAGGCTATTGCTTCCTGGGGGTATCTTGATCGCTCTTGCCACGATTGCCGGATACCCCTGATTATCGTACAGGATATCGCGCTTTTTTTCGTCCTGCTATGCGGAGTTTGCAAAAAACATGGCGGATTCTTGAAAATTGCGCGGCCCCGCACAGGACCGCGCAATTATGGTCTGTAAGATATTTGCGATGTCCCTTTTCGGAAGGGGGCATTCTCACGCAGATGTGCAGTAGCACTACTTCATTGGGCTGCACAGTCTGCGTCAGCGTCGATGGCGATACCGCTGTACAGCAAAGCGGCAGGCGAAATCATCGCCTGCCGCTGAATGTCCGTATTTGCCGTACCGGCTTGTCCCCGAAGCCGCCCTGTCTCCCGATGAGGATGGGACGACACGCTTCGTTCTCCCTTAGTTCAGGAATACTGCCGCACCACGGCGGTCACTTTTCCCAGCACCTGGGCGTTGGTGCCGTCAATGGGCTGATAGGCGTCGTTCTCCGGCAGGAGCCAGATCTGCCCATTTCGCCGGGACAGCCGTTTGACGGTGGCCTCGTCGCCCAGCAGGGCCACCACGATCTCGCCGTTGATGGCGGTGTCCTGCTTGCGGACCACCACTAGGTCGTCGGGCAGGATGCCCGCCTTCAGCATGGACTCTCCCCGGACCCGCAGGGCGAAGAACTCATCCTCCCTGCCGCCGCAGTCAAAGGTCAGATAGTCTTCAATACACTCCTGGGCTAGGATGGGAGTGCCCGCCGCCACGTTGCCCAGCACCGGGATACGGTCCTTCTCCCGCTTCTGTGTCAGCGCGATGGCCCGGCCCTTGAAGTCGCCCTTCTCAATGAGCCCCCGCTCCTGGAGGCGCTTGAGGTGGAAATGCACCGTGGAGGGGGACTTGAGTCCCACCGCCTCGCCAATCTCCCGCACCGAGGGGGCATACCCCTGCTCGGGAATCACCGTCTGTAAATATTCATAGATCTTATCCGTCATCTGCGTCCGCTTCGGCATAACGACCCCTCCACCTTTTCTGTTATGTCCAGTATACCACGGAATATTCCCAATTGCAACAACTGTTCTTCTATTTTTGCGGGTTTTCCCCGAAAAAAATTCCCGGAAAAACGGGACAAGTTCCTCTTGCAATCCATGTGGAAATATGGTAGAATAAATTTCCGTGGAATACGAGCCGTGGGCTTTCGGGTCTCCGGTAATGCTTGGAGGTATTTCTGACATGACCATCTTCGTCACTATCCTGCAGCTTCTGTGCGGTCTGATCCTGATTTTGGCCGTGCTGTTCCAGTCCGGCAAGAGCTCCGGCCTCTCCGGCGCCATCGGCGGTGTCGCCGACACCTTCATGGCCAAGGGCAAGGCCAAGAGCATCGACGCCAAGCTGGCCAACGCCACCAAGTGGATCGGCGCGGTGTTCATCGTGCTGACCGTCATCCTGAACATCCTGCACTGAGACAGGAGCATGGAGAAAAAGTACCGCCGTCCCTACGGGATGGCGGTACTTTTTTCTTGCTCTTTTGCGCTCCATCTGGTACAATATTTCCAACGCTTGAAAGGGGGAGATTCCCATGCCAAAAACAGAGAAAGACCGTGCACCCAGACCGCCCCGGCGGATGCGTCTGAAGACAAAGCTGATCCTTGTGCTCCTGCTGTGCGCGGTGGTGGCCGGGGCGTTCTTCCTCGGCGCGGTCACCGGCGGCAGGGAGTCCGAGCCCGTCATCACCAGCGACCTGCTGAGCCAGGAGCTTCTGGGCGTCCAGGAGCTGGTCTCGGTGGAGTACCACTACACCAACATGGGCAAGTTTGAAAATCAGGTAGACTTCTACGGCTGGAAGGTCCCCTTCACCACCAAGAGCTTCCTGATCTCCTACGACGGTGTGGTCAAGGCCGGCGTGGACCTGTCGGCGGCGGATGTGAAGGTCAACGAGGCCGCCAAGACCGTCACCGTGACTCTGCCGGAGGGGGCCATCGTGTCCCATGAAATTCCTGAAGACAGCATCCAGGTCTTTGACGAGACCAAGAACATCTTCAACCCCATCACCATCGAGGACTACACCTCCTTCACCCAGGACCAGAAGGCCTCCGTGGAGGAAGAAGCTGTTGCCAATGGCCTTCTGGACAGCGCCAAGGAAAAGGCCCAGGTGGCCGTGGAGTCCCTGCTGGGCATGGTGCCGGGTATGGAGGCCTACACCCTCACGGTAAAATGACCACTCATTCCGGCGTCCGCACCTTGTCGGGCCTAGCGTAGAGCACCCCGGCCTGGGGCTCCACGCCCTGGAGCGCAAAGAGTTCCTCCACTGTTACGAATTGGTAGCCCTGGTCCTGGAGGGTATCCACCACCCGCAGGGCGGCGTCCACGCTGGTGGGATAGAAGTCGTGGAGTAAGACGATATCCCCGCTTCCAACATTGCTTAATACCGCCTCGGTGACATCATCCGCGTCCAGCAGCTTCCAGTCCTTGGGGTCCACGGACCAGTAGATCATTGGCGTCCCAATCAACGCGGCCTGTTCTTCGCCCACCTTCCCGTAAGGTGGGCGAAGCCATACCTCCCCCTCCCCCACGATCTCCTCCACCAGCACCTCGGTTTTGTGGATCTCCTCCACTGCCTTGTCCCGGTCCGCCGTGGACAGGCGGATGTGGGAATAGGTGTGGTTGCCGATCTGGTGACCCTCGGCGGCCATGCGGCGCAGCAGGTCCTCGTTGCCGGGGATCTGTTCGCCGATGACAAAAAAGGTGGCCTTGGCCCCCCGTTCCCGGAGGCCGTCCAACAGACGGCCTGTCGTGTCGGCCCTGGGGCCGTCGTCAAAAGTCAGGGCCACATACTTCTCCGCCGCAGGGACCTCCGCCGGGGCGGAGGTATCATAAGCGGAGAGGTCCGGCGCTACAGGCTCCCCGCAGGCGGGGAGCAGTAGCAGCGCCGTGATCCAAACCGCAAAACGAAAATATTTCATTTTTGTCCTCCCGCACGTGGTTTTTGGTAGTTTACCCGGCGGGGGGAAAAACTTTCTGGAAACTTTTGATGGGGGTGTGGGGGCTCCGCCCCCACGGGGTCAGTAAGCACCCCCGGGCGGGGTACACCCCTGGGTTACTTTTCCCTTGCAGGAAAAGTAACCAAAAGTGCACTCAAGAAAACCAGGAATGGTTTTCTTGAGAATCTTTCCTTAATTTTTGTTTAGTTTTGCGCTCGCCCTGTAGTTGGTTTTGTCTAAACCAAGCCGGGGTCCGTGTATGGGGCGAAGCAGCTACTTTAGTATGTCCCCAAGGAGAGTGAAGCGCTGGTGCAGGGGCTCATTGGGTGCGCTGGTCGTTTTTACTTTGTCCAACTGCTGGTTGCTCCGTTCCACTACGCACAGGACAGATTTCCGTATACGACCCGACAAGAAACATCCATCAATTGCGTAGCGGAACGGAGCAACCAGCAGTAAGACTAAGGAAAAAGAGAAAGCACCCCCGATGAATGCTTTCTCTGGCCACTAGTTCCACCATCCAACTGTCCTTAACCGTCATCCCCAAGGGATTCTTAAGGGGGCGAAAGCCCCCTTAAGCGCACTTTTGGTGACTTTTCCTGCGAGGGAAAAGTCACC